>JAISPI010000149.1 GCA_031275075.1 Burkholderiales bacterium
TTACGCTTGGCCTGCCGGTAGCCTTTGGTTGACTCAACGAAGGCAACAAATTGCCGCCAGCGCTCGCTGTTGTTCTTGCCGTCGAGGTACTCGTAGGGGGTCATGTTGCCCTTGTTGCGGTTCTCACGCGCCAGTATCAATACCCGATTGTTCTTGCTGTCGTCGAAGCTGCGCGAATAAGGCAGGGCATGGTCTATTTCTACATAGCCTTGCTCGAACAGACGGTTAATGTCCAAAGGTTCCAGCGAGTAAGCGCATTTACCTTGCTGCTCACGATAAAGCTGGTACTTCTCGAACTCTTTGCCTTTGACTTTGCCAACGATATTGAACTCGCTGGCAAAGTCCGCCTTGGCTTTATCGTTGCGCTCACGGAATTCGTCCTGTTCCTTCTTGATTTCTCTGCGCTCGTCGAATGGACGCGACAAATCCCGCGCCATCTCGATATGCACTTCGTGCGGCGAGCCGTATTTATAAATCAGCGCATTGACAACCTTGCGCGCCTGATTGAGCGAGCGCAGCACCACGGGATTGCGCGGGATGTCCATGTCCTCGTTGAACTTCAGACGCCCATCCTTATCGCGTCCTGTATAGAAGGGTGGCAGGTAGATATGTTCGCCTTCGCCGACTTTGTGCAACTGGCTATGGTGGTATTCCGCCCTGATACAGGCTTCGTCGTAGCGTAATCCAGCTTCCATGTGGGGCAGGATTTTGTAGAGCGCCTTGAGTGAAAGGTTGCTGAATTTATCAAAGCGGACATCAAGCAGGGCATCTACCAGTTTGTCCTTGTTCGGCAATTCCAGTTTTCGCAATTCGGCTTCAACTTCCGCATCTTCCTTGTACACGGAAAGTATCTCGGCAATCTTGTCGAGCAGTTGCGGCTTGTCATCAAGCGCGGCAACCGAAAGTTGCTGCCATTCGGTTTCCAGTCCAGCGTCTTTCAACGTTTTACGCAGTTCCTGCCATGCGGGCAGTTTGATGAGCCTCTCGTCTTCCGGGTCTTTGGCTTTTTCGTTGCTCTTTTGATTTTCACTCGGATAGGAAAGTCCGGCGAAACGGAATTCATCGGATAGGCCTGCTTTGGTAAGCGCTTTGCGCAGTTGCTTGTAACTGAAATCGCCGACTTGGTTGTAAGGCAGGGACAGCACAAGCTGTCGCTCCGCTTCGTTGAGTGGGCGCAGCTTCCCATCGACTACGACACGCAGATTGTTCAAGCGCGTCAGCCAAACATGGCGCTCTGCGGTAAAGCTGGCTTTGGGGGCGCGGTACTCTGCTTTCTCGAAAGTGCAGTGGCCGAGCATTTTCAGCAGATCTTTACCGGACAGTGCGGGTTTTTGCATCCAGAACAATCCGCTCTTTTTGTCACCGTTGCCGAGCAGCGTGGCTTCAAGTTGCCCGTTTGCATGGGTGTTACCCAACTCGCGCTGATGCTGGAACAGCACCTGCAATTCACCGGCCAACAATTCGCGTGAAAGCGCCTTGCTGTAATCTCCCTGTTTGTTACGGTGAGCTTCCGGGAATTCGGCGATAACCATTTCCGCAGCCGTGCGGTAGTTTTTCTCCTGCATCAATCTCTTCGTACCGGCCAGCCCTTTCTTGACTTTGCCGCCTTCCCCCTTGCTGTCGCCTTCAGCCGCTTTTTCCTCCGCACGACTAAGCCAATGAAAACCGCGGTGCTTGCAAAGATGGTAAATCACGCGCGCCCATTCTTCGGGAGTGAGCTTGCGGCCAAGCGCTTCTACACGCAGTTTCCACAGATTGGGGGTCTCGAATCCTTTGGTGGGTGGCAGCTTGAAGAGGTTTACGTTAGCAATCAGCCCTTCTCGCTTGAGCAGTCTTGCCAGCTTTGTCAGCCGCCATGCGCGGCGACGAAGGCGGCGGCGCATCAGGCGCGCGGTACGTCGCGCAAGATTGAGCGATTCACCTTCTTTGGCGGTTTCAGCCTTGTCAAAACATCGTACGCCAAGATCAATGATGCGGTTTTCTCCCAACACCGCCCAGCCGACTGAGGCGATACCAATATCGAAGCCAAAGGTAAGTGAACCTTGGTCGGGTAATGAATACTTGCGCTCCATACTAAAATCCCTTTATAATCCTAACTGTTGTGGCTATCCGGGGTGAGAGCCGTTGCTACAATAAAGAATCGAAAGATTCTGTATCCGACCCGACAGGAAACTGCCGGGTCTTCTCTTTTTGGCGCCATTTTCCAGTTTAACGGGTAAAAACAGGAAAATTCAAGACATGGCAACTGTTTGACGGAATAAAGAGTACACAATAGTCACTATTGCCACAAGCAGCAAAACCCTCGTCATCTAGTCGGCGGAATCTCGCCGGCTTTTAATCTTGTCGTAAATCACACTACGCGGAAGCCCCGTTGCCTGCGCGGCGACGCGGGCGGCGCGTGCCGGTGGCAGTTCTTCGAGTAGCGCGGGTAGCCAGCGGGTCAGTGTCGCATCGCCGAGTGTGGTGTCGCGTGGCGTTGTATTTTTCAGTGAGGTGGCGGGCGTATCGACGATCAGAACGAGTTCGCCGCGTTCGGTGTCGGGGTGGGCGTCGAGCCAGGCAACGGCGTCGGTGAGTGGAGTACGCTGAATGGTCTCGAAGGTTTTGGTCAGTTCGCGGGCGATGATGAGATCGCGCGGTTCTTGAAAAGCATGAGCCAGATCGCTAATGGTGTGACGGATGCGGTGCGGCGCTTCGTAGAACACCAGTGCGGTGTCGAGTGTGCGTAACGTTTCCATTAGTATTTCCAACTGAGCGCGGCGCGCTTTGGATTGAACAGGCAAAAATCCGGCGAAGTAAAAATGCTCTGCGTTCAGTCCTGCTGCTGAAATGGCGGCGATCAAAGCGCACGGGCCGGGGATCGGCACGACCGGAAGCGCTGCTGCGCGCACGGCAGCGACGAGACGGGCGCCGGGGTCGCTGACGGCGGGTGTTCCGGCGTCGCTGATGAGCGCGATGCTGTGGCCTTGCTGCAAAAGGTCGATGATCGACGAGGCGCTTTTGCATTCGTTATGTTCGTGCAGCGCGCGCAGTGGCGCCTTGATGCCGTAGCGAGCGAGCAGTTTGGCGGAAACCCGAGTGTCTTCGGCGAGAATGAGATCGACGGAGCCAAGAATATCGAGCGCGCGCAGGGTGATGTCGCGCAAATTTCCAAGCGGTGTGGCGAGCACATATAATGTCTCTTTCTCGGCGCGAAAGACGCGGGTAGACTCGGCGGCAGAGGAAGTGATGGGTGCCGCAGAATCAGAGGCAGGGACAGAATCGTGAGACATGACGGAACTTTGTGTGGAATCGGCAACGGCAAGAAATGGGCGGTTACGGCAAACGTCATTTTAGCGTTGTTTTTTGCGCAGTTTCTCACACTATCGGCGCCGCCAGCGATTGCTCAGACGCCGTCGTCTTCCGCTAACGCGGGTTGGACGACGCCGGAACCGACGGTGCAGGAACGGCTTGATGCGGTGGAGGCGATGCGCGGCAGCAGAACGCAGGCAGGCGCGCCACCGGGCAAACAACCTCCCTTACCGTCGAAAGAACCATCGAAAAAGCCGTCGAAAACACCACTAATGGCGCTTATTTTACCGGGCAAGACGTCGGCATACGGCGGCGCGGCGCAGGCAGTGAAGACAGGGTTCATGGCTGCCGCCGAGGCGGCACAGGCAAAGGATTCGTGTCTGGTGATTGAACACGGCAACGGCGAGGTGGTCTCGGCTTTTCAGCAGGCGACGGAAGCCGGGGTGTCGGTGATGGTAGGGCCGCTGGTGCGCGACGATTTAGGGGTCTTGTTGGCGATGCCGCCGCTTGCCTGGACGATTACGTTGACGCAGTTGGAGGATGGGGAAACGAGGTTGCCGTCGAATCTGCTGCCGTTGACGCTGACGGTGGAGAGCGATGCCCGCTTTCTCGCGCGTGAGATTTTCATCGAAGGGCGCGAAGGAGTCCCCGTAATAGTGAGTAATGAAACGCCGTTGATGAGGCGTTTTGCTGACGCGTTTATCGATGAGTGGTTGCGCTTCGGGGAAACGGTGCCGGAGCGTATGCGGTTTTCGACGGAAGAAATCGCAACATTGAAGACGCGGCTGGAGGCGTTGTCGCCATCGGCGGTGTTGCTGGCGGTCGAGGGCAACGACGCTGCGTTGGCACGCGCGCAAACCAAAAGCTGGCCAACATACGCCAGCGGCCACATTTATCAGCGACAGGAGCAATTCGGGGCGGTCGCGCTCGACGGCTTGCAGGTGGTTGAGATTCCCTGGCTGGTGACGCCGCAGGCGGTGCGGTTCAAGGCGTTGCCGCCGTTACCGCCATCACCGGCGATGGCGCGGTTGTATGCGTTGGGTTACGACGCTTTTCAGACGGCGGAGGCTTTTCTGGAAGGTCCGCCGATGGCAATAGCGTTTGAAGGAGCGTCAGGCAACATCCGGTACAGCCGCAAAGAGGGACTGGTGCGTACTGGCCAATTGGCGGTGTTCGAGAAAGGCCGTTTGCAACCGGCAGAGACTTTATCGCCATGAGCCGGTGGCGTGCGTTGGCTGACCAGAAGCGTGGCCGGGAGGCAGAAGCGTTGGCGGCGACTTTTCTGGCGCAGCAGGGGTTGGTTGTCGTGGCGCGCAATGTGAGAAACCGTTACGGTGAAATTGACCTGATTGCGCGCGATGGTGCAATACTGGTATTTGTCGAGGTCAGATTGCGCGGTTCGCAAACATTCGGCGGCGCTGTGGCCAGTATCTCCACGCAAAAGCAGCAGCGGTTATGGCGGGCGGCGCAGCACTATCTGGCGGAACTGGGGCAGGAACCGCCGTGTCGTTTCGACGCGATTTTTTTGGAGGCGCTTGATGCCGGAAAACTGCATTGGCAACGTGACATTTTGCACGCTTCGCGTTAGCCTACGCTTCTTTGAATAAGCGTTACGGAACAAGGATGGTGGGCATGAATTTCGAACAACGGATCGTCGATCATTTTCTGGACAGCGCTCATCTGAAGCAGGAAGCGGCGGCGTTGTTGGCGCCGGACATTGCGCGTGCCGGACAGTTAATGACGGAGTGTCTGCTGGCCGATGGAAAAATCCTGGCGTGTGGCAACGGTGGTTCGGCCGCCGATGCCCAGCATTTTGCCGCCGAACTGGTGGGTCGTTTTGAACGTGAACGGCCAGAGTTGCGGGCGATTGCGCTGACGACGGACACGTCGATTCTGACGGCGGTCGGCAACGATTATGCGTTTGACGCCATTTTCGAAAAACAGGTGCGGGCGCTCGGCATTCGCGGCGATGTGTTGCTGGCATTGTCGACTTCCGGTAATTCCGGAAACGTGATTCGGGCGATTGCCGCGGCGCAGGAGCGCGAGATGCGTGTCGTCGCGTTGACCGGCAAAGACGGCGGCGCGATCGGCGGCATGCTATCGGCGGACGATGTGCATTTGTGCGTGCCGCATGCGCGAACGGCC
>JAISPI010000154.1 GCA_031275075.1 Burkholderiales bacterium
GAACACTGCTGGTCGGTCGCTGGCGTTTCGGCTGGCGCGGTCGTAAAGCACTCCATTGGATCCTGGCGGGAACGCTCTTTCTGGTGTTTGCCTATTTCGGCTCCAAGCTGGTGCTGGAAGTCTTTCTGCGCCGATGATCCGGCGACGCAGAAGCCGATAAGGCGATTTTTTTCATTCATGCAATGATGACGTCCTTTCTGTGGTTTTTGGCTGGTGGCATCTGCAGCCTTCTCGTCGCCGGTCTTGCGGCCGTTTTTTTCCCCGTTTTTTTCCGCATCCCCCGCTTTCCCTTCCTGAGGCCTGCCCAAACAGCACCCTCTTCTTCAAAAACGGTCGCCGACATCCCCCCGAAGATGTCCCCTTATCTTCAGGAACTCCTCAGCGGCAGCGTTGACGACGTGATGACACCGCGTCCGCACATCCAGGCGCTGAATCTGATGGACACGCCTACCCGCCTGCGCCAGCAAATCGCCGCCGGACATTATTTGCGGCTGCCGGTCTACGAGGATTCGCTGGATCATATCGTCGGTGTCCTCGATCTGCGCGACGCGTTACGCCTTTTTTCAACGCGAACGTTCGACGCAGACGCTTTACGCGCCCTGCTGCATCCCGCTTATTACATCCCGACCGGTACACCACTGTTGAAACAGGTTCAGCAATTTCAGGCTGACCAACAACGAATGGGGCTTGTCGTTGATGAATACGGCGAATTACAGGGGCTGGTCACCCTTGAAGACTTGGCTCATGAAATCGCTACCGTGCTGGCCTCGCTCCGCGCTATGGTAGGCGGAGCCTCGTCCGCCGCTCCCGCCATCCCGGAAGCCGGTATCGTCGTCGACGCCGGCACCTCTCTGCGGACGCTGAACCGCCGTCTGGGTTGCCTTTTCCCCCTCGACGGTCCGAAGACACTGAGCGGGCTGATTGTGGAACATCTGGGCGACATCCCGGAAGCCGGCACCCATTGTGAGATCTCCGGATACTTCGTGGAAATTTTACAAATAAAGCAACACGCCATTCGTGTCGTAAAACTCCGACCTCCCGACGCGACGCCCCACAAAAACACTGCTTTACCTTTACAAACTTCGGAAGAGCAGGCATCATCGTAACCATTAGGCTTATGTTTCCGGAATGCGGCGCTCGCCGAGACTCCGCAGGGAGTTTGGTTTGTTTGCAAAAAACCGTTCCCGTTTCACGGTTGAAACTTTGTGTAACATTTCTGTGAATCCGAAAGCCGGGTACTGGGCGGCTTTTTTATAGAAGACTCTTTGATCCATGGCGACTCCGGCTTCCCCCCTTTCCGTCAGTGGCTTGGCGCGTGCATTGGTTCAGCAGAAAGTGCTGACACAAATAGAAATGGAAACGATGGCCAGTCAGGCCAAAACGACCGGCATTGCCTTCGTTGAACAGTTTCTGATGTCCCGGAAGATGACGGCCACCGAGTTGGGACTCTTCGCTGCCGAAAAATTTGGCGTCCCGCTGTTTGACCTCGCTTCTATCGACCCCAACGCCCTTGCCAAAGAGCATTTCGATGTCAAGCAGGCCAACGCACAACGAATTCTACCGCTGCACATGCGCGGCAAACGGCTGTTCGTTGCCGTTTCCGATCCAACCAACCTGAAAGCGCTTGACGAGATCCGCTTCAAGACCAATCTGCAAGTCGAACCGGTACTGGTCGAAGACGACAAACTCAGCCAGGTATTGCGTTATCGCACCGAAGAAAGCGATACAACCGTCAAAGACATGACGGCAGATCTGGCCAACGCCGAGGCCGATCTGGCCAATCTGGAAAACCTCGGATTGGCCGTCGCCGTCTCCGAAGAAGCCAACGCTGAGGTCGAGAATTCGCCGGTCGTCCGCTATCTGCAAAAAATCCTGCTTGATGCCATTCAAACCGGCGCTTCCGATATCCATTTCGAGCCCTTTGAAAAATTCTTCCGGATCCGTTACCGGCTTGACGGCGTTCTGCAGGAAGTGGCTCAACCACCGATGAATCTGCGGGAGCCGATTGCCACCCGGATCAAGGTCATCTCCCGTCTCGACATTTCCGAAAAGAGAATCCCTCAAGACGGCAGAATGAAGCTGGTGCTGACCAATAACAAGGCGATCGATTTTCGGGTCTCATCGTTGCCGACCTTGCATGGCGAGAAAATCGTCATGCGGATCCTCGATTCATCTGCCGCCAACCTGAACATCGATGTCCTCGGTTACGAACCTGCACAAAAGGCAGCGTTGCTGCATGCGGTCAACCGTCCTTATGGAATGGTTCTCGTCACCGGCCCCACCGGCAGCGGCAAGACCGTCTCGCTGTACACTTGCATCAATCTCCTGAACCAGCCGGACATCAACATTTCGACCGTCGAAGACCCGGCTGAAATTCAACTGCCTGGCATCAATCAGGTTAATGTTAACGAAAAAGCCGGTTTGACGTTCTCGACAGCGTTACGTTCCTTTCTACGCCAAGACCCGGACATTGTGATGGTCGGCGAAATTCGCGACCTCGAAACCGCCGACATCGCCGTTAAAGCGGCGCAAACCGGTCATCTGGTTTTGTCGACATTGCACACCAATGATGCGCCAACGACGCTGACCCGGCTCGCCAACATGGGAATCCCGGCGTTTAACATCGCCTCTTCGGTGATTCTGATCACGGCACAGCGCCTCGGCCGCCGGTTGTGCCCACAATGCAAACAGCCCGTCAACCTGCCGAAAGACGTTTTGCTGGCAGCAGGATTCAAGGAGAGCGATCTCGACGGCAGTTGGCGTCCTTATGGACCCGTGGGATGCGCTCATTGCAAGAAAACCGGTTACAAAGGGCGCGTCGGGATTTACGAAGTCATGCCCGTCTCTGATGCGTTGCGTGAAATCATCATGAACCACGGCACTGCGCTCGATATCGCCGCGCAAGCACAACGCGAGGGCATCAACAACCTGCGTCAATCAGGGCTTGTTAAAGTTAAAGCCGGTATCACCTCTCTTGAAGAGGTTGAAGCCATCACCAACGAATAATTTCATCAGACGAGGCTCAACATGGCTGCCACCACCGCTACCACCAAAGACATCAAGGTCAAGGAATCCCTTTTTGCCTGGGAAGGCACCGACAAGGGCGGCCGACAAGCTCGCGGAGAGATCCGGGCAGCTTCTGAAGCTGTTGCGGCAGCATCGTTGCGTCGGCAGGGTATCAAAGTCAAAAAAATCAGCAAAAAAACTTTTCGCGGCGGCAGCAAGATCAAGGAAAAAGATCTGACGTTTTTTACCCGCCAGCTTGCCACCATGTTGAAATCCGGCGTGCCGTTGTTGCAATCGTTTGATATCGTCGGCCGCGGTCATGCCAACCCGCGTTTTTCACGGTTGCTGTTCGACATCAAGGGCAAAATTGAAGCCGGCTCCAGCATGGCGCAGGCGTTCCGCGCGCATCCTCTTTATTTCAACCCATTGTTTTGCAACCTGATAGAAGCCGGCGAAACCGCCGGGATTCTCGATAACGTACTGGAACGGCTTGCCACCTACCAGGAAAAATCACTGGCGCTGAAGGGAAAAATCAAATCGGCGTTGACGTATCCGATCGTTGTTGTCGTGGTCGCCATGGGGGTAGTAGGCGTCATCATGTACAAGGTCGTCCCTGCTTTTGAAAAAATGTTTACAGAGATGGGGGCTGCGTTACCCCTGCCCACCCAATTTGTCATCAATCTCTCCAATTTCGTCGTCAGCAATGGAGCATTCGTTTTATTTGCCATTATCGCCATTGTTCTTGGTGTCGGCGCTTTTCACAAACGGTCGGCGGCTTTTCGGATGCTGGTCGATCGAACGTCATTGCGTGTACCCGTGTTCGGGCCATTGCTCGAAAAAGCGGCGATTGCCCGTTGGACGCGAACCCTGTCGACGATGTTTTCGGCCGGCGTTCCTCTGGTCGAGGCGCTCGACAGCGTCGGCGGTGCTTCCGGTAACGGCGTATACACTGAAGCCACCAAAAAAATTAAAACGGATGTCAGTACCGGCACTTCGCTGACCAGCGCAATGATGAATGCCAACCTGTTCCCGTCCATGGTACTGCAGATGACCCAGATCGGCGAGGAATCCGGCGCACTCGACAGCATGCTTAACAAAGTCGCCGACTTTTATGACCGCGAAGTTGATGAAGCTGTCGCCGCGTTGTCCGCGATGCTTGAACCCATCATTATCGTTTTTCTGGGCGTTGTGATTGGCGGTATTGTGGTTTCCATTTATCTTCCGATTTTCCAATTAGGTAGCGTTATCTGATTCGTTTACAAAACGCCATGCCGAGGCACTTCCGTGCCTCGGTTTTTTATAGCTCTTTATACCACCCCATATTGTGCCGTCTCTTTCATTTCTCAATTGGCTCTTTCTGGGTGATCCGCTGATTGCCATCATCGCCGCTACCATCGTTGGTCTTTGCGTCGGTAGTTTTCTTAACGTTGTGATCCATCGTCTGCCGAGAATGATGCAACGCGACTGGGAATTGCAATGCGCCGAACTACGCAATGAATC
>JAISPI010000186.1 GCA_031275075.1 Burkholderiales bacterium
GGCGCCACAAAGACCCGTGGTGGAAACGACGGCGCCGGTTATTGCATTACCGCGAACGGTGGCGTTCGCCAAGGGGACGTATTCGGTGCAATTGGCGGCATTTACGGACGATAAAGGCGCCAATGCCATGACCAATCGGGTTAAGCGGACAGGTTATCCGGCATACACCGAGCCAACCGATACGACGCGCGGTATGGCGTGGCGGGTACGGGTCGGCCCGTACAAAACCCGTGAAGACGCGGCGATTGTGCGTGATCGTCTGAAGAAAGACAGCTACGACGGCATGGTGGTGCCTGCCCGTTAATGTTGCAAATGACTGAATGGTTTGTGCTGGACATTGTGATCGTGACGACAATCGTGATCTCGGCGGTGTTTGCGGCTTGGCGCGGCATCATCCGGACACTGTTCGGTTTGCTCGCGTGCGCTCTGGCGCTTGTAGCGGCGTTGCTGTTCACCACACAAGTAGCTGCGGCCATCCCGTTTCTGAAAAACTATCCGTTGTTATCGACGCTGGTGTCGTTTGTGTTGATCTTTGTCGGCGTATTGTTGCTGGTGGGGATTCCGGGCGGTCTTTTGCATCGTTTGCTGCGTTGTTCCGGCATGGGGTTCGTTGATCGCAGCCTGGGTTTGTTTTTCGGCGTTGCGCGCGGCATCGTAATCGTGCTGGCGGTATTGTGGGTGGTGGAGATTGTGCCCGGCTTTAAAGCGGCAATCGAAGAGGAACCGTCGCATTTGCGACCGCTTTTCAGTCAGGCGATGGAAGCGATGCGTCCCTGGTTTTTGGGGATGGAGTGGCCGCCGTTGCCCGGGGAAAAAAGTTAATCGAACGAAAGGCGATGAGGTTATGTGCGGAATCGTAGGAGCAGTAGCGTATTCACCGGTCAATCAAATGTTGTACGATGCGTTGCTGTTGTTGCAGCATCGCGGCCAGGACGCGGCCGGCATCGTTACCGAAGAAGCGTCGTTTTTGTATACGCATAAAGCGCCGGGGCTGGTGCAAAATGTGTTTCACACACGGCACATGCGTGAACTGCGCGGCAACATGGGCATCGGTCATTGTCGTTATCCGACGGCAGGAAGTTCGTTCAGCGAAAAAGAAGCGCAGCCGTTTTACGTTAATGCGCCGTTTGGGATCGCGCTTGGGCATAACGGCAACCTGACCAACAGCGAAGAATTGCGGAAAACGCTGTTCAAGACTGGCATGCGCCACATCAATACAAACAGCGACAGCGAAATTCTGTTGAACGTGCTGGCGCTGGAACTCGAACGCGCTGTCCGCGACAGCGAAACATTTAATGCGCAGGCGGTGTTTACTGCCATGAACGCGTTGTATCGACGTTGCCGCGGTGCTTACGCGGCAGTGGCGCTGATTGCAGGGCATGGACTGGTGGCGTTTCGCGATCCTTACGGTATCCGGCCATTGGTCGTTGGAAGGCGGGAAACGCCGGAAGGTTCGGTGTGGATGGTGGCCTCTGAATCGGTGGCGCTGGAAGCGCAGGGATTTGACACCGTTCGTGATGTGGCGCCCGGAGAAACCTTGTTCATCGCGCGCGACGGACAATTTTTTTCGCAGACTTTCGATGGGCCGACGAAGTTGATGCCGTGCATCTTTGAATATGTGTATCTGGCGCGCCCTGATTCGACGCTCGACGGCGCGCTGGTTTACGATACGCATATCCGCATGGGTGCAAAACTCGCTGAAAAAATTCGCGGCATTCCAGAGCTGAACGACATTGATGTGGTGATACCGATTCCCGATTCCAGCCGGCCATCGGCGATGGAGCTGGCGAAGGTGTTGAACCTTCCATACCGCGAAGGCTATGTCAAAAACAGGTATGTTGGACGCACCTTCATCATGCCCGGACAAGCATTGCGCAAGAAAAGCGTGCGACAAAAACTGAATCCGGTTGGCGTCGAGTTCAAGAACAAAGCCGTGCTGCTTGTGGACGATTCCATCGTGCGCGGCACGACTTCGAAAGAAATTGTGCAAATGGCCCGTGACGCCGGCGCTCGTAAAGTGTATTTCGCTTCGGCCAGTCCGCCAGTACGTTATCCGAACGTTTACGGGATCGACATGCCAAGCCAAAAAGAACTGGTGGCTCATCAACGCAGCGAAGACGAAATCGCGCGCGAAATCGGCGCCGATGTGCTGATTTACCAGGATATGCAAGCGCTTGAAGACGCCGTGCGCGAATCGGCGCCGGCGCTTACCGAATTTGAAACCTCATGTTTTACCGGTCACTACATAACTGGCGACATCGACGCGGCGTATCTGGCGTGGTTGGCGCAGGGGCGCTCCGAGTAGCCTGTATTGAGCGAAACGAAAGTGCAGCTTGTGCGTGCGCGGAATGTGACCGATCAATAATCTGGAGATGTTCATGCTTTTGAAAACGGCGGATCTTTGTGACCAGTTTGAAAACGTCCCCGATGTTTCACTGCAAATCGTTGCGCCGATGTTCAAATGCTTCGGTAAGAAACGGACTTTCTCCGGAAAAATCGTTACGCTAAAAATTTTTGAAGACAATTCACTGGTTCGTGAAGCATTGACTGAAAGCGGGAGCGGACAGGTTCTGGTTGTCGATGGTGACGGTTCATTGCGTTGCGCTTTGCTCGGCGATCAGTTGGGCCTCTTGGCCGAAAAAAACAACTGGCAAGGCGTCATCATCTATGGTTGTCTTCGCGACAGCGCCGACATCGACCAACTCGATATTGGCGTGCGCGCGCTCGGTACGCATCCGAAAAAAAGTGTCAAGAAAGGAGCTGGCGAAAAAAACATTGCTGTTACTTTCGGCGGCGTCACCTTTACGCCGGGACATTGGTTGTGTGCCGACGCGGACGGGATCATCGTGGCCGCTCGTGCGTTGGTTTGATCAATTCAAAACCATTTTTTCTTCGGCGCGGTTGAAAACACTTCTTCGCCTGGAGTCATCGCAGTCGGCACTTTGAGCGTCAACGTTTGCGTGGCTGCGGGGTAGCACAGACCGATCGCTTCAGCACAGCCCTGATAATTCATTTTGAGCGTGTAGGCGCTGCCGCGCGGCAGTTCTTTTGTAAACGGCAAAACGATGGTGAGGCGGTGGCGGTAGATCATTGTGTCGCCGAAAGTCGGATCGTTTTTACGCTCGGCGACAGGTAACGACGCTTTTCCGAGAACATCGGGTTCGAGCGAGAACGACAATTTGTTCTGGAAAAGGTAATAACACGGCTCGATGGCAATTCTCACTTCGACCGAGCGGGTGTCGAGCGGAATTGCCGAAAGGCGGAAGGCGTCTTTGTCCGGAAGTGGTTGGGTATTGCAGGCGACGGAGGCGCCGCTGATACCGAGGGCGACAAAGAAAACAGAAATGAAAAAACAAAAACGCAAAGAGATCATGGCGATGGTCGTTCAGGCAGGCGTTAAAATCGAACCTTGAAAGGTTAAAAACTTATTATACAAACATCCCTGAATCTTTAAAGAACAGATTTTCCTGATCACGACGGTGGTGGGTCATCATCACATTCGTGTTGTACCCAGCCATAGTAGGCGGGCAACGCCTTGGTGATGGGGGTGGCAACGATTTCCGGTACTTCGTAGGGATGATGCGCTTTAAGGTAGTGCTCAAGCGCGGCATAACGGATGCGAGCAGTTTTGATGGTCAGGGGAATTTCGGTGGCGCATTCGATTTTTCCCTGCCAGCGGTAATACGCCCGAATCGGCGCTCCGATATGGACACAGGCGGCCAGCCGGTGTTCGATCAATTGCTTTGCCAGTGTTTCAGCGGCGGCTTGATCCGGTAATGAAGTATGAACGATCAGCATGGTTGAGTGAAAACGGGTTGATAGGTATGTAACGGGCGGAAAGAAATATTGCGAAAAATGTCGGGAAACCTCATATGAGATAAACTGAACAATAAGCTTTTATGAAGACGAAGTTTAGCGGGTTTGGTGGCGGTTTGTGAACATGCCCTTGGCGGGGTGATCGGAGTAGGAAGGGGATAATGCCTTATATTGTGCTGGTGTGGTTGCTTCTGCCGTGGCTTCTTGACCTTTGGTTGACGGTCGTGATCGCCGGGGCGGTAGGCGTGAATGTCTGGCTTTTCTTTCTGGTGTCGGCAGTGCTGGGCATCGCATTGCTGGTGTGGGAGTGGCGGCGTGTGCAAACGTACTGGCGGGCGTTGCGTCGGCTGGAAGGTTCTCCTTGGCCATTGCTGGCGTCGGCGCGGCGGGGACTGGCTGCGGTGTTGCTGATTGTGCCGGGACTGGGCAGCGATGTGCTGGCGCTGTTACTGCTGTGCTTGGGCTGGCGGCGGGGTTC
>JAISPI010000046.1 GCA_031275075.1 Burkholderiales bacterium
GCACAAATATTTTTGTGCTCTTTGCGTTCTTTGCGGTTAAAACGAATTTTTAGTGCAAGTTAGAATCAGGAAGCAGGCGTTTCGTCTTCCTCGGTCAGCCATTCGCGCCAGACCGCTACCAGCAATGCCATCACCACCGGGCCGACGAACAGACCGACAAGCCCCATTGTTTGAACGCCGCCGACCAGGCCGAACAACGTTGGCAGGAGGGGCAATTTGGCCGGGCCGCCGACCAATTTGGGGCGGATGGTTTTGTCGACGACGAAAAGCTGAATCGCTCCCCATGTGAACAACCCCAATCCGGCCCACGAATGACCGCTGCCGAACAGATAAAGTGACACCAGCGTCATGGAGGTTGGAGCGCCCCCCGGAATCATCGCCATGAAGCCGGTGAGGACGCCGAGCGTCAATGGTGACGGCGCGCCGGCGATCCAGTACGCGAATCCAAACACGATGCCTTCGCCGATCGCAATGATGGTCATGCCGGTGACGGTGGCGCTGACCATCGTCGGCGCAACGCGCGAGACACGATGCCAGCGTTTCGGCAAGATGCGCTCGCCGACTTTGTCGAGCTGCTGTGCGAGAATGTGTCCATCCTTGTAGACGAAAAACAGCGTGATCAACATGAACAACAGCGCCAGAAGAATCGAGAACAGTTGACCTCCGAACGTAAGCACCATTTTAGAAATATTGGCGAGCTGCCCCAAACCGATCAGTTGCGTCAGTTCGCTGATTGCGTGCGGATGGTTCAGCGTTTCGTTCCACGATTCCGCCAGAGACGATCCGACGATGGGTAATTGAGCGATCCAGATGGGCGCTTCGGCACCATAACGGTTGACGGAGACCAGCCAGACGACCCATTGCTGGATTTCGCGGGTGGTGTAAAACACGACGACGACCAGCGGAACGATGATCAGCAGGAACACCAGAAACGTCGCGATGCTGGCAGGCAACCATGTTCTTCCACCACAGCGCGCGACTTGTTTTTCGTACAGCGGCCACGACGCAAAGGCGATGATCAACGCTGCCAAAATCGGCACCAGAAAGCCGTGAAAAAAATACACGCTGACCGCGAGGACGATCAGAATCAACCAGCGGGCAACTGGATGGGCGGCGAAAGGAGCGTTGGTAGGCATGGGCGGCGAATGAGAGGAATGAGAGGCAAGCGAAGATCAACAAACTATCATCATAGCATCAGGGTGGCAGCCCAGCGAAGAAACCTCACTTTTATCGAGATTCCAGATTCCGAGAAAACGAAAGCCCCGAATACGGGGCTTTCTGTCATGCGGTTGTTCGCGGCAAGGCTGTGTTTGTAACATCAAAGATTCTTCGCCGCTTCTCTTGCTCTTTCTCTTCTCAGCTTATCCTGATCAATACCCGTAAACGACCCGGAGACCAAACGAAGCGCCGCTGTTTCGTCGTCGGCTCCGCGCTCTTCGATTTGTACGAAATCATTGCCGAGCTTCCAGGTGGCCATATGATTTTCAAAATTTTCGCCGTATCTGTTTTGGATGGTTTCTATTTTTTCTTCCGCCCGTGCTCCGTATCTTTCGATCAGCGCCTCACGAAGATCTCTGTACCAGGTAGAGCTGAAAATAACGGACACGTATCCCAACCTGCCGTTTTCAAATTTCGCGACATAGACTTGCACAACGGCGGGACCAAACTTCATCTGGTTCCGGTACTCGTGTTGACAGTCTAAAGATTTTTTGACGTCGCCAGCATCACTGGGTGTTACGCCTTTGTTTTCCGGACATTTCTTGGCTGACTCGAGATCAACATAGAGATTGCACGTCCCCTCGTGGCATTTGAAGTCTGGAAACTTGCTAAGAAGCGTTTCTTGCGAAGCCCCAAAGGGAATACCCCTGAACTCGACCCTTCCCGGATCGGCAGCAATGGCAAGCAGCGACCAAGCGAACAGTGTCGCGCTTAAGAGCGCAAACAGAGTTTTTTTCATAACGATTCCTTGGTTAAATTAAAAATCTCCAGCTCCACATCTGTATTCAAGCATCAGGCCCAGAGGGCGTTGCCGCATTGTACGCGCACGCCATCCGGCAATGTAAACAGGCGTTCCATCGGCATCTCACCACCATAAACGAGGGAGAATACCCCATCATCAGTCGGCACTCGTGCATCCGATCTGCCGATCACTAGGGTATTGCCGTTGAAAAGCCGTGGCTCCATGCCGTAATCTATTACTTTAACAGCTAACAGGTTTTTCGGCCTAGCTTTAAGGCGTCGTAAACCATCCATTTGGAAAGAGAGAGGCATTCTCCCCAATGTATTCCGTTGTCTTTTTTTGCTGCCAGTAGACGGTTCCAGGCAGCCGGTCGGGTCTTCCAATCCCTTCTTAATTTTCCCTGCGACATTATTTCCGCCCCTGTTGTCTTGCCTTTGTTTTATGACACCGTTCTCGAATTGATTTATATATGACGAAGATATTTCTGCGTTTTTAGTGAGAGCGTTGATACTGCCTTTTCGGGCGATTGCCAAAAGCAGGTGGTCAAACCTAGTCTCTTTCGATATCTTCATTATAACATTCTGTATCAATTCACTAACTTATAAACTGCAGGAATCACTACGGTGAGATAGTACTGAATCGGCAACCGCCACACAAGCCTCATAGTCATTTCTTTGACAGAGGAATGAAAGCGAAATATGAGCAATGACAAAACACGTATTCTTTTGATTCTCGCTTCACCAAAGGGCAGTTTTTGTGAGGCTTTGGCGGAAGCTTACCGCGACGGCGCTCAGAGCGCGGGGAGCGAAGTCCGACTAATCGCGCTGAGCCAACTGGCGTTTGACCCGATTCTGCGACAGGGCTACCGAGAGATCCAACCGCTGGAACCCGACTTGCTTGCTGCGCAAGACGCGATCCGGTGGGCGCAACATCTTGTTTTTATTTACCCGCTGTGGTGGGGAACAATGCCGGCTCTTCTGAAAGGGTTTGTCGAACGGGTTTTTCTTCCGGGCTTTGCCTTTCAATATCGCCCTGACTCTGTTTTGTGGGACAAATTGTTGAGCGGACGCTCCGCGCAATTAATCGTAACGATGGATACGCCGCCCTGGTTTTTCCGTTTGATTTATCGCAGCGCAGGACATCGAGTGATGAAAAACAACATTCTCGAATTCTGCGGTGTCAAGCCTGTAAGCATTCTCAACTTCGGCTCGGCCAAAACCGCCAGCGCGCATAAACGTCAGCAATGGTTGAAACAGGCGCGGGAAGCGGGAAGCCGTGTTTGAGAGCGAAGTACCGGAGGTATTGAATTCGGGATGGGGCTTTGCTTATCCAAGCGTGTTGTTCAGAAAAAATTTACCCTCTCCCGCAGGAGGAGAGGGCACCCCGAAACAAACCCCCGTCTGCCTTCGACGGACACAAAGGGGCTTCCTGACTCAAAGCGGCACGCCGATTCGCGTCGCTACCTCGCGGTAATGTTCAATGACCTCGCCGAGATCGCGGCGGAAGCGGTCTTTGTCCAATTTTTCGCCAGTCTTGATGTCCCACAACCGGCAGCCGTCAGGGGTAAATTCATCTCCCAGCAGCAGTGAGCCTTCGGGGTCGTCGATGGCGCGGCCGAATTCGAGTTTGTAATCGACGAGGTCAATGCCGGCGTTGGCGAACAACGGTTGCAGAATTTTGTTAACACGGCGGGTAAGGATGCGCATCCGCTGAACATCGTCTTCGCTGGCCCAGCCCAGCACGCGGATGTGATCGTCATTGACCATCGGGTCGTGTAGCGCATCGCTCTTGTAGAAGTACTCAAAGACAGGTTCCGAGAGACGGGTGCCTTCTTCAATGCCGAGACGTTTGCTCATCGAACCGGCGCAAACATTGCGCACAACGCATTCGACCGGCAGCATTTTCATAGTCCGTACCAGCGACTCGCGCTCGTTCAGCAATTTGCCAAAATGGGTCTTGATCCCGGCTTCTTCAAGTTTGCCCATGATGAAGGCGTTGATCTTGTTATTGGTTTCCCCTTTTTTGTCGAGTTGCGCGAGTTTGGCGCCGTCGAAAGCGGAAACGTCATCGCGGTAATGCATGATGACCCAGTTGGGATCGTCGGTTGCGTAGACGGTTTTGGCTTTGCCGCGATAGAGTTCTTTGCCTTTCATCATGATGTTTGCCTCTTTCGTAAACCAAAAAATTTAATCATAGCAGGGAACGGCGGTGTCGGACGCGCCCTCCTGCAACTACATTACAAGTCGCGCCAGCCGAAACCCTCGTCCTGATCGGCGACACCGATCCAGTCGGGGGTGCAGTTCAGAACGTGCGCCAGCGCGGCGCGTGCTTTGTCTGGGTGGTTGTTTTGATGCGACAAATGCGCCGCTATGATGTGTTGCAGGCGCGAACAGTCAATTGCGGCCAACAAATCAGCAGCCGCTTCGTTATGCAAATGGCCGAAACGACCGCTGATCCGTTGTTTGAGCGGATACGGGTAGGGGCCGTTGTTCAGCAGGTCGAGATCGTGATTGCATTCGAGCACCAGGGCGTTGCAACCGCTGATCTGCGTTTCAATATGTGTCGTCGAAGCGCCGATGTCCGTCAGCACAGCCAGTCGATGAGCGCCGTCGCCGACGATGAACTGCACCGGCTCACGTGCGTCGTGCGGCACCGGCAGTGCCTGCACCTGCAAATCGCCGAGATCGAGTTGCGCATGGCTGTCGAAGGTATGCAAAGAATCGAGTTTTTCGAGCGTACCGTTCAGAGCGGTGCAGGTACCGTAACTCATCCATACCGGAATCCGAAATTTACGGGAAAATGCGGCAACACTGCCGATGTGATCCGTGTGTTCGTGGGTAATAAAAACAGCGTTGATTGTGTCGGGGGCGATCTCAAGACACCGCAATCGACGCACGGTTTCGCGTAAACCGAATCCGCAATCGATCATCAAGCGGGTGCTTCCTGCTTCTACGAGCAGTGCATTACCTTTACTGCCGGAGCCTAACGAGGCGAACCGCATCGTGTTTATTCCGGAAAACAAAAAGCAGAAGGCACGGCGGTTATTTCAACTGTTCCCGTAAAATGGTCAAAATCTGTTCGACATCGTTCGGCAGAACCGCAGTACCTGCGTCGCCGAGGACTGTGACGATGCTTTGTCCGCCGTCGGCGGCAACATGGATTTGATAATTTTGGGTAAGCAGTGCTTCATCCTTGCGCCAGAACGCCAGTTTGGACAACCAGCCGCTGGAACTGGCTTTGGCGAGGTCGGGATCGGCGTAACGCACATAATAAAGACCTTGGGTGCGGTCGCGGTCGGTGACGGTGAAGCCGGTACGGTCGAGCGCCAAGCCGACACGCCGCCATGCCCGATCGAACTCGTCGATCAACACCAGCTTTGATTCCCCATTTTCTTTGATCAGGTTGGCGCGCTGTTGGTTGTCGGCATTTTGCGTGATGGTAATTCTGGCCTGTTCTTCTGTGATGCCGAAACGCACCATGATACGCATCAGCATTTCTGCTTCTAACTCGGGATTGGGCGGCAGCACTGCCCAAGCAAACGCAGTCGGCGACCCGCCATCCGTTTTGGTCGGCATTTGCTCCATACCGCGATGCGATAAATAAATTTCGACAGTGTCCGGCTCCTTGCCTTTTTCGATACGGGTACGGAATTTGTCGCGCTTGTACGTTGTATAGAAAAAATCGAGGTATTTTCCGACGGTGCTACGGAAAAAATCCTGCGGAATTTCTGCGCGGTTTTCGGCCCAATCGGTTTCCATGATGCCGATCATGGGTTTTTCCTCGGCAAGGACGAAACCGATATCGATCCAGAATTGTCTCAGCGTTTCCCAAGCGTTGTCCGGTGATGTTTTGACTACCAGCCAGCGCTCATTGCCGGCGCGCTCGAGATGCGCAAGAGGGACATCCGGTAAAAGGGCTCTTTGCCGAGCTTCGGCGCGAATATTGCGGCTGGCGAGATCGGAAGCCGAGGCGACGGCGTAGCGGTCATCATACTGCGGCGCGGAGAGATCCGGCGGGATTTCCAGCGGCGGCGCCGAACGCGCCGATTTGTAATCAATGCGTTTGCCGGACGTAAGCTCTTGCACGCTGCTGCAACCGGACAACACCCACAGTACCGCCGCGACTACGATCACGGCACGCATTTCAAAACAACGAATCATTCCATCAACCTTTGGAGAACAGTTAAGCAAGGCAGCCGGCGGCGCGCAAAGCTTGCCGCAACGGCTCGTGAAACGGCTCAGAAAGCGGCGCCAGCGGCAACCGGAGTCCGGCAGAAATCAACCCCATTTCCGCCATCGCCCATTTGACCGGCACTGGATTGCCTTCGACAAACAGTTTCCGGTGCAACGGGATCAACGTATCGTTGACAGCGCGCGCTTGGGCAATATGGCCACGCGCAGCGGCGCGACACATTTCGACAATCGGTTTGGGCGCCACACACGAGGTGACCGAAATCACACCGTGCCCGCCCAGCAACAGAAACGCCAGACTGGTAATGTCATCGCCGCTGTAAAGCGCAAAATCTTTTTTTCCGGCTTCGTTCAACGCTTTGATGAGTTCGGTCGCGCGGCCGATGTCGCCGGTCGCGTCTTTCAGGCCGATGATGCCCGGCACCTGCGTCAGGCGTAGTACCGTGTCGTTCGCCAGATCAGCGACGGTACGACCCGGCACGTTGTAAAGCACCAAAGGAAGATCAACATCTTCGGCAATCGCTCTGAAATGCCGGTACAGTCCTTCTTGCGTCGGCTTGTTGTAATAGGGGACAACCGACAGACAGCTGTTGGCACCGACTTTTTTGGCGTAAGCCGCCAACTCAATGGCTTCGGCGGTCGAGTTGCTACCGGTGCCGGCCATCACATGAACACGACCGGCAACATGATCAACGGTTGTCTTGATTAACGCATGGTGTTCGTCAAAATCGACCGTCGGCGATTCGCCGGTGGTGCCGACGATAACAATCCCCGCCACTTCATTGGCGATGTACCAGTCGATCAATTTTCTCAGTGCCGCAAAGTCCAACACGCCGTCAGGCGTCATCGGTGTGACAATCGGCACCAAGCATCCGGTCAGCATAGCTGCTTCCTTGAGAGGACAAGATGTTTATTTTACCTGAATCATCCGAAACTGCTCATACGGACAAGTTCGATGTGCAACGAACTCGAGTCGGGGCATGCGACGACGCTTCGCAATGACGTCGTATTCAATGAGGGGGTGTTATATTGGCGGCTGTTTGGAGGTTGCATGCGTTATTCCTTTTCTTCAACCGCGCTCAATGTTGACACGATGCCCGACTGGCGGGGGCGCGATGTCATTTTGGCGCTGGTGGTTGGCGGTGTTTTGGGGACGGCGCTGTTTTTCATGCTGCTGCCGTCGGCGGTGCTCGACCCGAAAAATTTCCAATGGTTAATGTCGGGCGATACGATGCAGGCGTTTTTGGGCTGGCATTTTTTCCGTGGTGAGCCGTGGCTATTGCCGCTGGGCGCCAGCCATTACGGGATGGAAATGGGCAGCTCGATGGTATTCACCGATTCCATTCCGCTGTTTGCGCTGTTGTTCAAGTTGTTTGCGGCTTTGTTGTCTCCGAAGTTTCAATATTTCGGCATTTGGATTTTGGCTTGCTTCATTTTGCAGGGGACGTTCGCCTGGTTGTTGGCATGTTGTATTACGCCGCGTTGGGAAGCCCGCCTGCTGCTGACGTTGCTGTTGACCGCGAGCACAGTGATGATGCTGAAAGTGGTCGGCCATCACGCGTTGGTTGGACATTGGTTGATTCTGGCGGCGCTGTTGCTGTATCTACGACCGCCATCGGCGACGGTGCTTGCATGGTGTGCGCTGATCGGCGTGTCGGCGCTGGTGCATGCGTATTTGTCGTATTTGGTGCTGGCGGTATGGGCGGCGAGCGTGTTGCGGCGTTACGGCTGGGCAGACATACGCAATGCGCTGACTGAGATTGCCGTGGTAGCGCTAAGCCTGGTGGCAGTGATGTGGTTGGCCGGTTATTTTACGTTGCCGACTGGGTCATTTTCGGGCGGAACCGAATATTACGGGCGTTACGCCGCCAACCTTAACGCGTTCTGGAATCCGGGTTGGGGATCGCGTTTTCTGCCCGCTCTCCCGTCAACACCGGAATCGGCATTCGAAGGCTACGCCTATCTGGGCGCCGGCGGCTTGTTGCTGGTGGCGATAGCGGCGCTATTGCTGATTTTCTCGAAAGCGGCGCGAACGGATGCGATACAACACTGGCCGTTAATTTTGGTGGTGCTGGTGCTGTGGATGATCGCGGTATCAAACCATGTGATGCTGGATGACCAAGTTGTGCTGGAAGCGACATTGCCGAAGTTTGTTTTGGATATGTTGGCGATGGTACGGGCGTCGGGGCGATTGTTGTGGGTGCCGTATTATGCGCTGTTGCTGGGAAGCGCGGCGTTGTTGCTGCAATGCGCGTGGCCGCGGTTTGGGGCAATCGTGTTGTTGGGAATCGTGGTGTTGCAAGCGATGGATTTATCGCCGCGAATGCTGGGATTGCGCAACGTTTTTCAGGAAAACATCACGACGCAGACCGAAACGTGGAAAAGCCCGCTGGTGTCGCCTTTCTGGGAAGAAGCAGCACAGCGGTACCGGACGGTGCGTTTCGTGCCGGCGCGTTCGTCAGCATCTGGTTATGGCGTATTTACGTTTTACGCGGTCGACCACGGAATGGCGATCAACGTCGGTCAATTTGCGCGTATTGCCAATTCGCGTATTGGTAAAATGAATGCCGTGCAAAATGAGAGGCTGGCGAAGGGAGACCTCGATACCGGAAGCCTTTACGTTTTCTGGAAAAGCACAGAAGAAGGCCCCTTTCCGGTACGGATTGGACGGCAGGATCGCGTTGAAATTATCGACGGTTTTCAGGTACTGGCGCCCGACTGGTACGGCAGTTCAGGGAACGCGCAGATTCACTGGACGGACGATGGGCGCAACAGAAGTATTTTTTTGCCATAGCGGCGCCATGACGGAAACCCACAAGAGCTATGGCGAAGAATTGTAATTGTAAAAAAACGTTAACTATGTCGTAACGCATCAAATATCAGGTAATATGAAGCAACAACAAAAATATTGTCGGAGACTCCTTTAAGGTGCACTGAAGGAAAGAGCAATACGCTTATTTTTTAAACACTGGGGGGCTACATTATTTACTTTTAACTGTTAATGAGGATCAATATAGCCATGAAAAAACATTACCCCTTTTTCAAAGTCTTATTCGCGCTCGCAGTATTGCTAGCAATCAGCTTGCCTGCACGAGCATCCATCACTATAGACGCCCCTGGGGATCAGAATCTTCGTCAAAACACGGAAGCTGTTTACACTTTTAGTGTTACCAACAACGATGTCGCTGCCGGTTTTCGTTTTCTCGCCTTTGACGACCAAGGGTTCGTCGTCGGTCAGTCACATGCGTACGCTTTCATCGGCGCAGGAGAAACTGTCGTGGTTAGCGTTGTTGTCAACCCGGGAGCCAGTGCTGTCGGCACTGTCAGCACGCTGCTTTTTGCGGTCCTTCCGGTATCGGATATCCCCGGCTTCATGGTAGAGGTCAAGGGCTACGTCATTGATGAAGGGCCAAAAATTACCGGAACAGCTCAAGGAATTCTGTTGACAACAGGAGCAATGGTCACCGAAGATGGTGATGTACTTGTCTGGGGTTTCCGCGGTTCTGGTCAACAAGGAAACGGAAAAACCGCCGTTTCTTCTAACGCCAAGCCTGAAAAAGTTCACAGCCTGAGCAATGTTGTAGCGTTGGCGGGGGGGGCTTATCATCTGGTGGCGCTCCATGCCGATGGTAACGTCAGCGGTTGGGGGCAGAGCGGCTACGGCGAGACAGGATGTAAGCCAAACTCAGGCATTTACACCCATACTCCATGCACGGTTCTGACCAATGCTGTTCAGATTTCGGGCGGAGAATACTTCAGTATCGCGCTGGACAAAGATGGCAAAGTCTGGACATGGGGACATAACCTCTATGGTCAGCTTGGCAATGGCGGCACCAAGAACAGTCAGGTGCCGGTCAATGTCAACTTGAACGGAGAAAAAGCCCGTCTGATTGGCGGTGCTTATGAGGGCGCGTTCGCGGTCACCGAAGAAGGCCATGTCTGGGCGTGGGGCGACAATGAAGCTAGCGGTCTCGGCTTCCAAGGGCCTTCCTATGGCGTACAAAAGATCATCCGCACACCGACACTGGTGACGAATCTGACGCCCTATGCGCACCGGATCACTTACATTGCGGGTGGTAACGGCTGGGGTCAGGCCTTGCTCGATGATGGAACAGTGATTGGTTGGGGGCTGCGTGCTGCGCTTGGTCAAGGAACAACCCTCACGTCTATCAGTTCTCCTGTGCCGGTTGAAGTCATGCGTAACGTCAAGCAGCTTTATGCGCGTTATGTTGGCTCCATTGCCTTGACCAATGATGGCGAAGTGTTTACTTGGGGGCAAACCGGCGGCAGCGCATTCAAGATGATCTATGGCGAACGCCCGACTTTGCGCCAGACGGTCGGTTCCGTCGTAGAAGTTGGCGGTGGCAAAGAGCACGTGTTCTACAAAACACAGGATGGTTCACTTTATGGAGTTGGTTACAACGACCTCTATAAATTGGATCTGACCAAGTGCTGCGCTCCCAATGTCAATTGGCCGGGCGCTTCGCTTTCTTTCTGATATGCGGTAGGCAGATCGCCAACCCATTTTGAGAATCAGGGGTCAGTTTTCTGACCCCTGATTTTTATGAACGGTACACCCAAAATTTTGAGAGCAAAAAACCGAGCACGGCAAGCAGCGCGTCGAAAAGCGGTTTGACCAGCCAAGCGAAATAAAGCCCTTCCGCGCCCTCTGCCAAGGTGACGGCAGCGGTACTGGCGGCGGTGGTGAGACACCACATTGCAACGAAGCGCGCCAAATGGGCGGGACGTAACCTGCCTTTGGT
>JAISPI010000082.1 GCA_031275075.1 Burkholderiales bacterium
GCGATTCCCGCTCAGGCCAAGGTTGCCGACATCGGCGCCGGCACCGGGATTTCGACCAAGCTGCTGCTTGATGCCGGGCATCCGGTCGTTGCCGTCGAACCTAACGACGCGATGCGACAGGCCGCCGATCAATGGCTGTCCGGCTACCCGGGCTATTCCAGTGTCGCCGCGACCGCCGAACAAACGACCTTGCCCGACGCCGACGTTGAGCTGATCGTTGCCGCGCAAGCCTTTCACTGGTTTGATCGCGATCAGGTGCGCCGCGAATTTACCCGCATTCTGCGCCCTGGCGGTTTGGTTGCGTTGTTCTGGAACAGCCGCCTGCCCGATGGCAGCGATTTTTTACGAGGGTACGAGACGCTGCTGCAAACGTACGGTGTGGACTACAGCGCCGTCGCCGAACGTTACAGCGATGATGCCGATATGCAACGCTGGTTTGGGTCGGGTCTGCGACACATCGGCCATTTTCATTACGCGCAAAAACTGGATTTCGACGGTTTGCGTGGTCGCATGCTGTCTTCTTCGTACACGCCCAACGCCGGACACCCCAACCACGGAGCAGCGTTACGGGCGCTCAAATTCTTGTTTGATGCCACCGCCCGGCAGGGCATTGTCGATTTTGAATACGATACCCGGATTTACGTCGGGATGATGCCCCCTGTTCACGCCTCAACCTCCAAAATCCGACACCCCGCCTCTGACACTTCCAAATAGAAACCGCTGGTACGCCAATCGGGCAGCACGATGCGTTCCCGTTTGCGCCCATGAATGTCAAAGTGGCTGGTGCCGGGTCGATGGGTATGACCGTGGATCATCCGCACTGCTTCATGTTCGAGCAAACAAGCGGCAACGGCATCCCGATTTACCTCCGTTTGGTATTCGGTCTTGTTCCGCGCCTTGTTCATGCTGCGGCGGCGAAAATGTCCGGCGATCCAGCGCCGCAAAAAATACGGTAACGCCAAATATTGCCGGATCCGTGCCGGCGTCCGCCAGAAACGACGCGCCGCCTGATAGTCCGCATCATGGGTACACAAGGCATCGCCGTGTGTCAGCACCGTCCGCACACCGTAAAGGTCAAGCACATGGGGATTGGGAAGCAGGGTGACACGCGCCGCGCGCGCAAAGCGCTCACCAATCAGAAAATCACGATTGCCGTGCTGTAAAAAAACAGGCACTCCCGACGCTTCGATCCCGGCCAGACAGCGCGCAACGTCCTGATAATACGGTTCGCGCATTTGGTCATCGCCCAGCCAGTAATCAAACAAATCGCCGAGAATGTAAACACCGGCAGCTTTCTTCGCCGGGTCGGCGCAGAAAGTTTCAAAGCATCGTGTCAGCAACGATTGCTGTGGCGACAGATGCAAGTCCGAAAGAAACAGGATCGAAGACACGTGACAGTGGGCAAGTCAACTGGTGCTGACATTATAGCGGAGCGTATCCATTTTTAAACACAGCGACAAGGTGAAGCCAACGAAGTGTAAAGGTTTATGCGGTTCACTATAGAGCACAAAAAAACGCTGCCGTATGAACACACGGCAGCGTTTTTTCAATATCCGCTCGGTCAGGGAATCAGTTCAATGCTCTTGATCACGATGTCGCTTTTGGGCACATCCTGATGAAAGCCGAAACGACCCGTTGGCTGCATCTTTATTTCATCAACAACGCTTTCACCGTCCGTCACCTTGCCAAACACACAGTATCCCCAGCCCTGCGGCGTGGCGCTCTTGAAATCCAGAAACGCGTTATCCTGAACATTGATGAAAAACTGCGACGTCGCCGAATGCGGCTCGGTCGTGCGCGCCATGGCGACCGTGTACATCTCGTTTTTGAGCTTGTTGTTGGCCTCATTATCGATCGGATCGCGCGTCGGTTTTTCCTGCATTCCCGGCAGGAAACCGCCACCCTGAACCATGAAATTGCTGATAACCCGATGAAAGATGGTGCCGTTGTAGTGGCCATCGCGCACATATTGCACAAAATTGGCAACCGTTTTCGGCGCTTGCTTGGCGTTCAGCGCTATCGTAAAGTCGCCGTAATTGGTGCGTACCCGAGCGGACAGATTTTTCATAATGACTTTGCCTTTTCCCTGTTTTTTATACCCGCATTATCTTACTCTTTTTTTGCCGGCGCGCCTTTGTCTCCGGCCTCAACAACGGACGCTTTCCGAACCACAATCGGCATTTTAGGCACATTGCCGTGCCCGCCTTGCATGCCGGTTTCGGTCTTGGCGATTTTGTTGACCACATCCATCCCTTCGATCACCTTGCCGAATACGGTATAACCATACCCTTGCGGCGTCGAAGCGGTGTAATCGAGAGGCGCATTGTTGGCGACATTGATGAAAAACTGCGCGGTCGCCGAGTGCGGATCGCCCGTTCGCGCCATCGCGATGGTGCCAATGATGTTCTTGGCTCCCGCTTTCTGGTTCTCCGCGCCTTCATTGGGAATGGGCGCCCGGGTCGGTTTTTGCTGGAGCTTGTCGTCAAACCCGCCCCCCTGGATCATGAACCCGTCGATGACCCGATGAAACTGGGTGCCGTCATAAAAACCGGCTTTGACATACTGAAGAAAATTATCGACCGTTTTCGGCGCCGCCTGCGGGAAAAGCTCCAGCTTGATCTTGCCCATCGTCGTATCGAACTCCACCTGCGGCTCGGCCGCCATCGCCGCGCCCATCCCTGTCATCAGAAAGAAAGACATCACGACCCAAACATAACGCTTCATCATTTCACCTCTAAAAAAACGGGGAAGTTCCCCTCGTCAAAAATTATAAGTTTGCCATGATACGGCATCTCCGTATCCATGGCGGCAACATTTGTTACAATCGCGACCGAATAGCTCAAACCCGCTTGGCCAACGCCGAAGCACGCCCCAGATAGGTCGCCGGCGTCAACGTTTTCAACTGCGTCTTCACCGCTTCGGGTAGCGCCAGTTCGTCGATGAACGCATGCAATGTCTCGCGCGTGATGCCTTTCTTGCCGCGCGTCAGCGCCTTCAGCTTCTCGTAGGGCTGCGCGACCCCATAACGCCGCATGACGGTCTGAATCGGCTCGGCAAGCACTTCCCAGCACTGATCGAGGTCTTCGGCCAGCCGCACCGGATTGGCCTCCAGTTTCGCCAGCCCGATTCGCAACGTATTCCAGCCCAGCAGCGTATGACCGAACGCCACCCCCATGTTGCGCAACACCGTCGAATCGGTCAGATCGCGCTGCCAGCGCGACACTGGCAATTTTTCGGCCAGGTGCCGCAGCAACGCATTGGCGATGCCGAGGTTGCCTTCGGAATTTTCAAAATCGATCGGATTGACCTTGTGCGGCATTGTCGATGATCCAACTTCGCCTTCTTTCGTCTTCTGCTTGAAATAACCGAGCGAAATATACCCCCAAACATCACGGTTGAAATCAATCAGAACGGTGTTGAGGCGGGCCAGCGCGTCAAACAGTACCGCCATGCCGTCGTGCGGTTCAATCTGCGTGGTATAGCCATGGAACACCAACCCCATGTGCTCGATGAAACGGCGTGACAACGCCTCCCAATCCACGTCCGGATAGGCGGCCAGATGCGCGTTGTAATTGCCAACCGCGCCATTGCATTTGGCGCGCAAAGGCGCTCGCTCGACTTCGGTCATCGCTTGTTCCAGCCGCGCACAGACATTGGCCATTTCTTTGCCCAGCGTCGTCGGCGTTGCCGGTTGCCCGTGCGTGCGCGACAGCATTGGCACATCGGCAAGCGCATGCGCCAAACTGCGTATGTCACCCATCAGTTCGCGAAGAATCGGCAGTAATATCTGCTCGCGCGCGTCCTTGAGCGCCCTTGCCTGCGCGATGTTGTTGATGTCTTCCGATGTACAGGCAAAATGAAAAAACTCTTCAACCTCGGCCACTTCCGGATGCGGCTTGAAGCGCTCCTTCAGCCAGTACTCGACCGCTTTTACGTCGTGGTTGGTCGTGCGCTCAATCGTCTTAACCCGCTCCGCGTCCTCGATTGAAAAACGCTCACCGACTTCCCGCATCAGAAACAACGTTCCCTGCGAAAACGTCGGCACCTCGGTAATGCCTGGCGCCTCTGACAACGCCTGCAACCACGCTAATTCGACTTGTATCCGGTAACGGATCAACGCGAATTCGCTGAAGCAGGTTCGCAACGCTTCCACTTTTTTCTCGTAACGTCCGTCCAGCGGCGACAGCGCCAACAGCGCGTGATGAATATCCGATGTTGGCATTGTTATCTTCCTTTCTTACTCGTCTTCATAAATAGGCCAAGGGGTGTGCTTACCAACATATTCTACGCGACCCATCCCGCAATAACCTTATCCGCTGCTTCAATTCCGCGTCGCGCCGTCGCCGAAAATTCGATGACCGTGACCCCGCCAATACCTTCGCCGCCGCTTTCGCCATCATACTCGCGCAATGTCCGCTCGATTCCGGCAAGCGCCCGGTGGCGTTCCTGCATATTCAGCTTGTCGGACTTGGTCGCCAGCAACAGCACTGGCCGGCTCGACCGTAAAAACACCTCGAGCACCGGCACATCCAGATGGGTAATGCCGCGCCGGATATCGGTAACCAACACCAGCGCCGTCAACGTTTGCCGCTCCACCACATAACGCCACAAAAAATCCTGCCAGTCGTTTTTGGTCTGCCGCGCCACCGCCGCATAGCCGTAACCCGGGAGATCGACCGCATACGCCCCGCAACGCATCTGGAAAAAATTGATCTGCTGCGTCCGCCCCGGCGTCCGCGACGCAAAGGCCAGACGCGTCCGGCGCGCCAGCGCATTGATCGCGCTCGATTTGCCGGCATTTGAACGTCCGGCAAAAGCGATTTCGATGGGCCCCGGTGAGGGTAACTGCGCCCACTGTGCCGCGCCTGTCACAAACACCGCCTCCAGCAATGGCGGTATGCCTTGGCCTTGGACAGACTGTCCCGCTTCGTTCCGTTCGCGCCGATTGCCTGACTGCATATCCGATGATCCGTTCTGTTCCGTTTATTTCATTGCTGTACCGCTTGAACCATTGGGGCTCTACGTCTTTGCCGTCAACAATGCTCTCAATTCACCGCTTTCAAACATTTCCCGTATGATGTCACAGCCGCCGACGAACTCGCCGTTGACGTAAAGCTGCGGAAACGTCGGCCAATCCGCGTAGTCTTTGGCACCCTGCCGGATGTCCGGGTTGTCGAGTACATTGACCGAGAAAAAATCCATCGCCCCGCACTGCTGCAAAAGCTCTACAGCCGTTGCCGAAAAACCGCACATCGGCATCTGCGGCGTTCCTTTCATATAGAGCACGACCGGATGCCCGGTTACCTGCGCATGAATGATTTCCTGCACTGTCATTACAACACTCCCAAAGAAAATTTAATAACTGCGCTATTTCACATCGCTTATCACGATGAATCAAGGCATCTGAATTTTGCCGCCGCCGCCCAATCCTCCCAAACCGCCCATACCACCCATACCACCGCCCAAATGACTGCCTGAGGGCGGGATCACCAGCGATGAAGCCGCTTGCCGACGCAATTCCTGCAATTCCCGCATCGTCCGCTCGAGCGCTGCTTTGGATGCCTCGCTGTAAGCTGCAACGGCTTCCGCGAGCGTCGCCGCCGGAATATCAAAGCTGATCGGCAATGCGCCGAGCGAAGTCATCAATTGCGCCTCGCCGGAAAACACCATCGCCCGGGCAGTGTCGGTCGAACCATCCGCATTGACCGGATGAAGCGCGCGCAATATGCCCATTTTTCGGTCGGTGTATATTTCCTCACGGTACAACGCGCTTGCGTCCATTGAAATATCAGGCAATTGTCCGGCCGGTGTATTCATAAAAAACTCGCTTTCAAGAAAAAAGACTCAGGGGGAAATTTGTCGTTTCTGCAATTTCCGTTGCCGCCAATAGCGCGGCAAATTCCATAGCACGCCCGCACCGCGAAGCAGCGCATAAAAAACAATGAACATTAACAACAAAACGATGATAAAAAAGTTCAAGCTCATTTCGAGGCTGAACATTTCCGGCACCGCGATTTGCACATAACCCCAGTTGGCGCGCGCGAAAATACCCAGCGCCATTGCCAGCGCCGCGATGATCAAAAGACGGGAACCCCATTTCATAAGAACCATGCTCCGATCACAAACCGTCGGCATCCGCCCCTGCCGCTATCTGCCCGGCGCGCCAGAGACGCAGCGCCTCCAACACTGGTGATATTTCCGGCAACGGAACCGACACCGGCGATGACGCCAACTCTTCGAGCAACGCTTGCAATGTTTGCACGTCCGGATCGCTCTCCTGGAAATGCTGCGTCAACCAACTTTGTATCGCCTTCGCTTCAGCGCCAACCATCGGCTGCCGCGACAACACCATCAATCGCAACGACAACAAACGCAAGCGCAGTTCTTGACGGTTGAGTGTCGCGTCCACCGCATGCGGTCTCAACGCGCCACTCCCGCCAACCTCGTCCCCAATTCGCAGGCGCACTATCGACAGCACGGCTTCCTTCGTTTCCGCCCACCAGCGCTGCCGCCACGATGCTGTTTCATCGACCGCGATCTTCGTCGGGGGCATCGACGCGGGAATTTTTTGCGGCACCACGTGCTCAACCCTATCCAGCGCCTGGTCAAACCGCGCCAGAAAGCCGCGCATGTTGAACACCGGCGTCCGCTGCAACGCCTCAATGGCCTGCGCCAACGCAACCTTCACCATCACCAAATCGTCACGGTTAAGCGCCGCGAGTTCGGCGTCAGCATCCTGCAGCGCCGCCAACGCTGCCGATACATTACCATTCATCGCCAATTGTTGCGCCGCAAAATAGATGCGATATTCAGCTTCACGCACCGCCACATCATCGCGCAACGGCAACAATTGTCGGTACAACTTTTCCACGGCTTGCCGGCTTGCGTGCAGCTCATTAAGGCGCAATTCCAGCGCCGTGATTTTTTCCTGAGCAAGTTGCAGGCGGTTTTCGTATTGCCTTTCGCGCACGGCCTGCTCGTTCCGAGCTTCTTCCAGCGTGCCCAGCTGTTGTGCCGTGTTGGTTTGCCACTCGCTGTCGCTCTTCTTGCCGTCCCGCCACATCCACATCAGCGCCACCGCCAACACCAGCACGGCGATCCAGAGGAACGTGAGTCCGCCACGGTCTTGCCGCGTAACGGG
>JAISPI010000001.1 GCA_031275075.1 Burkholderiales bacterium
GATCGCTGAGCAGCCCGTTTACTTTGGCTTTGAAGGTGTAAGTCCTGTTGTCCGCAAGCGCGATATTTTGCAATGGCACTTCCACACCATGAAGCACGACAAAAACGCCGTCGTCTGAAGCAATCGCATTGGCGCCAGCCTGCGGCTGGCCGTTCGTTTGTGCCGAGTTGGTCGCGCCAAGATGCAGCCAATTGTTCGCGATCACATGAAACGGGCCACCGTTGTTAAACAGTGTTCTGAAATTGCTTCCCGCACCCTCCGGCGCATCACCGAAGTTCGCGGTCGCGCTGATACCGAAATCAACGTCCACCACTTCCTGGTCGGTGGTCATCACCACTTTGGCGTAGATTTGCGCTTCATTCTCAAAGTTAGCCCAAGCCGTCCCCAGTGTGGCAGGACCCACTGGGTCACTTCCGAACAGGCGTACGCCCCGGCAAACGCCTTCGTAGGCGGCGGACATGGTCTGGCGAACGCCAGCATCGTCAACACAGTACGCGGTCGAAACGTTCTCTGTGCCTCCCGTGCCCACCCAGGTTTGCGCCGCGTTGATGCCGCCGATGTTAACGTCTTCCGTGTCAAAGGCTGTTCCTCCGATTTTCGGCTGCCGGACGCGAATGTAGTAGGTCGCGCTAGGCGAATCGACGATGAAGCTGTAGTTACCCGAACCGTCGGTCGTCCGCGAACCTCTGTAAACCTTGACGCCGTTTTCCTCTTTGTAGATATCGACCGCAATGCCTTCAACACCCTCGGTTACGCCGGGCACCACATTGCCTGTCCCCGAGGTATCGTTGTACACCACCCCCTGGATCACTGCTGCTACCTGGCACGAAGCCAGATCGCGCGCGGTGTCGTTCGGCGCCACAGCAGAACCGCTACCGACCTGAGTCACCACCCCGCTCATCGGGTTGATGGAAAAAAGGAGGTTCTCTCCATTTATGCCATAAAGCATACCGTTCAGGAACGCCATTCCCCAGACATTCCCGGAACCAACTAAACCAGAAGCCCCCGATAATCGCACCACCCTGTTGTAAGTCCAGTCGCCGCCGTTTTCGTTGGTGCCGGGTACGATGCGAACCAGCCATTTAGTGGAAGAGCCAATCAGCGTATAAGCGTTGCCGTTCGCGTCAATCGCCATGTCCGAAGAGACATAGCCAGCAGACGCAATATTTCCTGACGCAAAAGGACCATCCGAAGGAGTCTTCGGCTTGATCAGCCCACTTTGCCTCCATTTATTGGTCGCCGGATTGTAAATCATCATCCGGAAATCGCCGTCCAGAGCATTATTTTCGCCGCCTGTTAAATAAATTTCACCAGTCCGCTGGTTGACCTCGCCGCCCGACCAGTAGGCGTTACCCGTCGAGGTCGTTGCCGGCGGCACCCTAAGCGGTTGCGGCAAACTGGAGGTCACCACATAAGCCCGTGACGTTTCATCTTCGGGGACACGGTACATCCAGCCCACCGTCGAACTCGTCGGCACATTCCAACCCCAAGCATACAAATTTAACTTCGCATCGGGATGGTTGAAAGGATCGCTGGCGCCACCGGCGGGGTATCTGCCCAGCGCAAGCGAGGAGAGGCGATTGTTAGTAGCGCCCGGCATACCGAGCGCCGCACTTCCCCGGTTGTTCCAGTCCCAGAGCACGGTGACGGGGGCGCTTGCTTGTCCGTTTGCACCCAAATTGATCCGCCACACGTTCTGATTGTTACTACCGTACAGGCTATCGCAATCCAAGGGAACCGGTCTTACCCCGCCGTTTCCGTAGCTGCCCGGGTCACCTGTCGATATATTGCCAACCACACCCAACGCAACCATCGGCGCAATAAACTGGGCTGTCGCATTACCACCGTTGGCACCGCCGATAAAACGGTTGGTCGCTGTGTTTGTGGTCATGGAAGCATTTACCGTGATCGTCGTCGCCGTCCTGCCTGTCGGTGCTACGCTGACCAGCCCCACGGTACAAGATCCGTCTGAACCGGTCGTACAATTGCTCACGACCGGTCGATTCGTATTAGGATTGTCAAACGTGCTCTCGGCAATGAACTTCTGATTCGCAGCAGTCCCCGAGTTAAACACGTTAACGGTGGCGTTTGGCACAGGATTTCCGCTGGTACTACGCGCTGTAACCTTGACGATGTGTAGGCTGTATCCGTCGGACCACTGAATTCCGGCAGACTCAACACCGCCAGTCAAGTTGGCGTTCGCCGTAACCACTTCCACGGTGGACTGTGTCCGATCCACCGTCTGCGCCATCGCCACCAGTGGCCAAGCGAAGGCTACGCTCGCTATCAGCAGCGTTTTTTTCAGGATGCGGCACCAGCCCCCTTGGGAAGCCTCCCTTGATTTGGGCGGCTTCTCCCTTTCTGCCGGGGAATCGAAACAGAGCGAATCACTCTTCAGTAATGATTCTTTCTCTTTCGCTTTAATCGAAGGAATATTTGAAAGCCTTTGGCTGGTGCGTATCTTCATAACAAACTCCATACATGACAAAACACAAACCCGGCGCTCTGCGCCCGTTTGTGTATATTTACCTTTGGTAACCCTGTTTTCCTTGGGAGAAACACCCGTTCAAATCCCGCTCATCAATCAGCGTACGTCATACTTGAGACATGCGAAGCGGCTCCGATGATTCCATTACGCAGCCAAAACGCCTCTCCTTCAGCGCCGCCATTGCCACTTCCGTATCAGCGGCGGCTCTTTGGGTACGTCCCAATTCTCTTTGTTTCCCTTTAGGCGCGGTTTGCGCCGCTCGATTTAAAGCAACTTCCTACAGTTGCTTAGGCTTTCCTTTTGGCGCGGTTTACACCGCTCGATTTTTGAAGCAACCCCCACCAGCTGCTCTAGCTTTTCTTTTGGCGCGGCTTGCGCCGCTCGATTTAAGGCAACTCCCACCAGTTGCCTGAATTTTTCCGTTGCTGCTTCCCAGCAGCAATTCACAACGTGATCATGATTTCAAAGATTTATGCTGTCACCGCTATGAGATGACAAGCTCCTTCTTTCTTTTGTAAAAACGACAAACAGATAGAACCATTTTCTCAATCGGTTTCTCGAGAGAGACAAACAAAAAACCCTTTTTGCAGAACGGTCGGCAAAAAGCGGCAAAACTTGATGTTAACAATCGTTACACTCAAAGCAGCTTGCTGTTAATAAACCCAAAAACATAAATTTGCCTTTGTGTTTACTATTTAAATAAATCTAATAATGACAAATATTTTATGGTATTACTTAATGTCGTGTATTTTGACAACTACTGACGACAATTCCTATCACATAAGCGTCTAATTAAAGCAAAGCACCCATCCCACCTGAGAGGATTCAAGGGAATGGTTCGTTAGACGGCTCGTTATAATAAATAGTTCGTTCCTTTCAAAAAAAGATCCATCATGGCGCTCACCCCTTCTACCATGTTGCCGCTCGGCAGCCGATTGTCCGCTTTTGAATTGCCCGACGGTAACGGCGCGCGGTACCGCAGCCGGGATTTGATGGGGTCGAAAGGGCTGTTCGTCATTTTTATTTGCAACCACTGCCCTTACGTCAAACACATCAATGCCGCGCTGGCGCCGCTGGGGCGCGAGTTTGGCGCGTCCGGGGTCGGTATGGCGGCCATTTCCAGCAACGACGCCCTAAGTTATCCCGAAGATGCGCCCGACAGGATGGCGGCACAGGCCAAGGCGCTTGGTTACACGTTCCCTTATTTATACGATGAAACGCAGGAAATCGCTCGCGCGTTCAATGCCGTCTGCACCCCCGATCTCTACCTGTTCGACGCCACCGACAAACTTGTCTATCGCGGGCAATTCGATGCCAGCCGTCCCGGCCAGGGCACCGCCGACGCCGCTGATATTCGCCGCGCCGTCAAGGCGCTGGCTGCCGGCGTGCCGCCACTGACTGAGCAGATTCCCAGCGTCGGGTGTAGTATCAAATGGTTACCCCACTCCCGCTAGTGAGCGAGGGGCGCTTGGTTCGTGTCACATCCCAGAAAAGGAGAAACTCATGTCTGAAAAAACAAAATCCGGCCACTGCCTCTGTGGTGCTGTTCAGGTTTCGGCAGTTCTTACCAACCATGAAGCTCATGTTTGCCATTGCAAAATGTGCCAGCGTTGGGCCGGCGGTCCGTTTATTTCGATGGGCTGCACGCCGGAGACGGTGTTCAAGGGACAGGATGCGATTGGTGTTTATTCGTCGTCTGATTGGGCTGAACGCGGCTTTTGCAAGCATTGCGGCAGTCCGCTG
>JAISPI010000065.1 GCA_031275075.1 Burkholderiales bacterium
AGCAAGGTGAACGTGCCGACAACATTGGTTTGAATAAACTCGGCCGGACCGTGAATCGAACGGTCAACATGGCTTTCCGCCGCAAAATGAACGATGGCTCGTGGCCGATGCTCATTCAGTAATCGGTCGAGCAGCTCCCTGTCGCCAACATCGCCGCGCACGAAAACATGACGCGCATCATCCTTGAGCAACGCCAGATTGCCAAGGTTGCCGGCATAGGTCAGCTTGTCGAGATTGAGAATAGGCTCGGCGAGTTGTGTCAGCCAGCCCAGAACAAAATTCGAACCGATAAAACCAGCACCGCCAGTGACGAGGATCATGTTGTTTTCCAGGAAACAGGAGGCCTTATTGTACAGGCAGCGCAGCATTGCAAGGAAGGCATTACCCCTCCCGCCACGTCGCATACCATTCGACAAACCGCCGCACCCCTTCTTCAAGCGACGTTTGCGGCGCAAAGCCGGTGACTTTTGCCAGCCGTGACACGTCGGCGTAGGTCGCCACGACATCACCTGGCTGCATCGGTTGGTTGTCGCGGACGGCTTCTTTGCCGAGGATGCGTGACAGGGTGTCAATAAAGGTTTCCAACGCCACAGCGTTGTTACCGCCGATGTTGTAGATCGCGTAGGGTGTGCCACACGTTGCCCCCCTCTCCCCTTGAAGGGGGGGGTGTCTTTCCCCCTCTCCCGCCCCTTCGGGGCACCCTCCCCCACAAGGGGGGAGGGGAGAATCTGTTTGAGTCGAAACCGCGCCAGTTTCCGGCAGGCGCACGGTAATACGCACAACGCCTTCGACGATGTCGTCGATGAAAGTGTAATCGCGTTGCATTTTTCCGTGATTGAACACTTTGATCGGGCGTCCGGCGAGAATCGCGTCGGCGAACAACATTGGCGACATGTCGGGCCGTCCCCACGGGCCATAAACGGTGAAGAAACGCAATCCGGTTGTCGGCAGTTTGAATAAGTGGCTGTAGCTGTGCGCCATCAGCTCGTTGGCCTTTTTCGTTGCCGCGTACAAACTGACCGGGTGGTCGGTCGGCTGGTCTTCGGAAAACGGCAGTATGTGATTGGCGCCGTAAACCGACGATGACGATGCGTAAACCAGATGCCGGACGCCGTGATGGCGGCAGCCTTCGAGCACATGGCCGAACGCCGTCACGTTATTTCGAAGGTACGCCTCCGGGTTTATGAGCGAATAACGCACACCTGGTTGTGCCGCCAGATGAATCACATGCGTAAAACCGTTGTCGCGGAACAAGGTTTGCGTGGCTTCGGCGTCGGCCAGGTCGAGACGGCGCAATGAAAACCGCGATAAAGCCATTAGCCGCGCGGCTCGCGCTTCTTTCAGTGTCGGACTGTAATACGGATCGAAATTGTCGACGCCGGTGACGCGCACACCGTTGCCGCACAGACGTTCGACAACATGCATGCCGATGAATCCGGCGCAACCGGTAACCAGCACATGATCGTGTTCGGAAAAAGCGGGGGTCATGATGGGGAACAATCGTTATCGGTTTTTGTTGCGCGCTTTTGCAGCGCGTAAAGTTTGGCGTGTTTGAGAAAGCTGGCAAAAGCGCCGATGGCAATGTGCGCAAAACCTGCCGCGCCGTCGAGAAAACCGCGCTTGGCGATATAGAAACGGAAGAAACGCACCAGCGGCGAAACAAACAGTTTCCAGCCGTTGGTGCGCACACCGGCGGCAAACAGGCGCTCGGCTTGCATGGTCGTGTAGCGGTTTTGTTTTGCCAGATAGGCATCGAGCGATTCGGCAGAGGCGTGCAGTAAATCGCCGGGGAGGCGTGTCATTACACGCGCAGCGTCGTCACCAACGAGCACTTTCTCATGCACAGCATCGTCGCTCCAGCGTGCCCGGCGACGGTCGAACAACCGTACCGTCCAGTCGGGATAGCCTTCGCCGTGCGACAGCCAGCGGTTAAAAAATCGGTTGCGACGGCACAGCGCGTATGCCGGAGCACGCTCATTTTCCGGTTGCGCAAAGACGGCGGCAATCGTCTGCGCCAGCGCGTCACTGATGCGCTCGTCGGCATCCAGACACAACACCCAATCATGCCGTGCCGCTGCGACGGCTGCATTCTTCTGCGGGCCGAACCCCAGCCAGGGCTGCTCAATGAAACGGGCGCCGAATTGTTCGGCGATGTGGCGCGTTTCGTCGGTGCTGCCGGAATCGACAATAACGATTTCCGCCACAAACGAAGCCGACGCCAGACATGCGGCCAGTTCTGCGTCGGCGTTCTGGGTGATCAACACCAGCGAGAGCGGTAACGTTGCAACAGAAGAAGGCATGAGCGGCGCCCAAATTCGGGAAAGTGTCATTATCGCGCGCTTTTCCGATTTCGTCGCCTCCGGCTGAATTCGCCGCGCCGTTGTTTTACAATGCCGCCATGTCTGCCTCTATTTTGATCATCCGCACGTCTTCGCTGGGCGATGTCGTTTACGCCAGCGCGGTGCTTTCCGACATTCGCCGGGCGCTGCCTGACGCGCAGGTCGATTGGGTGGCTGAGGAGGCGTTCACGGCGGTGCCGCAACTGGCGGGGGCGCGTCGGGTAATTCCTTTTGCGCTGCGGCGCTGGCGGCGGCGGTGGCACGACCCGCAAAACTGGCGCGAACTTGCCGCGTTTCGGAGGACGTTGCGCGAGACGCGCTACGACATCGTGATCGACCTCAACGAGCAGGTCAAGAGCGCATTAATTGCGCGAGCCGCATTCGGTGTCCGCCACGGTTTCGACCGCGCGTCGATTCGCGAACCGTTGGCGTGTTCGTTGTATCAAGTGGCGCACGCCGTGCCGCGCACACTACATTTTGTCGAGCGTTGCCGACAGTTAACCGGCGCCGCATTGCATTACACGCCGGAAGGCTCGCCGCGCTGGCAGTGGACATGGGGAGAACAAACATCGCCGAATGCGCTGCTGACGCCGCCGGAAACGCCCTATGTGGTGATGTTGCATGCCACTTCGCGCGATGACAAGTTGTGGCCGGAGGACCACTGGCATCATCTGATTCGCTTGTGTCACGAGCGCGGACTTCAAGTGCTATTGCCGTGGGGCAATGCGACGGAACAGGCGCGTAGCGAGCGGCTGGCGACGAGCCACGATAATGCGCGTGTACCACCGAAAGCATCGTTGCCGGAACTGGGCGCTTTGCTGAAAAAGGCGCGTTGGGTGGCCGGTGTCGATACCGGCCTGACCCATTGGTCGGCGGCACTGGGTACGCCGACTGTGGCGATTTTTACCGCGACCTCGCCGCGCCAGTTGGGCGTTGGCATTCAAGGCGCGCACGCGGTCGATCTCGGCGAGCCGGGAATGCCGCCCGAAGTCGATGAAGTGCTGGCGGCGGTAGAGTCAATCCTCTCCTCCACCCCTCTCCCCCACCCCTCTCCCGCTAGCGGGAGAGGGGAACAAGATCCGTGTGCGCGGGGTGACGTCTGATGTTTTGGCGCATAGGCTATTCACTGCTTGGGGCGCTGCTCTTGCCGCTGCTGTTCGTTCGTCTGTGGTGGCGT
>JAISPI010000080.1 GCA_031275075.1 Burkholderiales bacterium
CACAAAGAAACGGCGCCTTATGGCTCCGTTTCTTTGTGAGAACTTCAACGTTTCACTGTCAGTAAATCGTCTTCGATGTCACGGCCGACTTGCCTTTGCTGTCCACCACATAGATCGTAAAATTAGAATTCGCCAGCGACGGCGCAGCGGAGAACGTCACTTGCCCCAATGTCGGCGCCACCATCGTTGCCACCGGGTTTGGCCCCATGGGAATCACGTAAGCCGAATAGGGCTGAGTCCCTCCCGACACCATAAACCCGAAGATTGAACCCGCATTACACGGCACTCTACTCGAGGTCGACGGACCGCCCCACGAGCTTCCGACTGGCTGCACCACAACATCCGGCGTCACTTCCTCCGCCGTGCCCGATGCCGTATAGCTAACGTTCGCCGAAACCACACTGCCCGTCGCGTCACGCGCCGTCAATTCACCACTGACACACGTATCAACCGTCAAAACCACGGAGCCTCCACTCGCCAACACTGTCGGTGGACTAACCGTCCCCAGCCCACCCGCCGACACCGTATAAGGCGGGTTTCCTCCATAAAGCGAGAAAGAGGCCGTTCTTGACGGGCAGGTTGTTCCCGAACTCGTCCAAGATGCCGATGTCGGGGATATCGTAAAATTAGGACCTACAATAATAAACGAGGTCTCAATCCATTCGCCCGTTCCTATTTCCGCACGAATTATGGCCGTTTGCGTCGGGACATTAGCCTTGGCGCGAATCGCAACCTGCGCCTTCCCTTGGGAATCCGCGGTTGTCATCGCTTCGAGCCCCCACGCCGCAGCAGTATTGGCTCGAATCTCAAAGTCCCCCAGAACAACGCTAAACCGAACCGGCTGATTGTAAACAATGAAATTGCCGAGCTGCAACTCGGCAACACCCTGGCTACCCGAACAAATCTGAGTGTAATCCCCGCTGCTTCCTGTTGTGCAGTTGGCGCCGGGACCTGCTGTTACCGTCAATGCCGAAGGTTCAATCTCCGTTGCGACGTGTACGAAAGAGGCGTTCACTCTCCCCTGAAACCCGCGAACTTTGTCCCAGACTTCAACAACCCCCACACCATCGTCTCCAACTGGATAAACAAAGCCATAAACCGTTCTGGAATCCGACTCTAATGGAAACTCAACGGCTGTCGAGTTCGTCCTGATAGAAAAAGGCGGGCCGCCACCATAAATCTCTAACTTGATCGGTCCATAAGCCATTCTTGATTCGTTGAGATCCACCGCAAAATATTCGGACGGGCTACCACTACCACCACCACAGGCAGTCATAAGCACCGCGGCAAAGATCGCCAACAAAAAACTGATTCGTGAGAAAGCGCGAGAAAACATGGTCACCTTCCTGAAGGTATTTTAAAAGACGCCCGAAATGCCGAAAGAAAAATACACCGGAACAGGCAGATAGGGGCACTCCCTAAGATTAGACCTCAACTCAGCGGGCTGGCGCAAGGATTTCTTACGTTTCCCGGAACGAAGAGCGCGTGTGTTGGTTTTTGTGCATTTGCCATACCCCGCGAACCACCATAGGCGTCAAATACCGTGCCTGTTACATTTCTGGCTGGAGTCCCTGCGAAATTCCCGGAAAAGCCGGGAGGGCGTCCGCGTTTCAACCGTTTTCCATTTGCCTGCGAGACAGGCTTGGGCGACAATGCGGCCTTGGCACCGTCCCGAGCGCCCGTCCAAGCGCAAAAATCTTTTCCGGAAAATACAGACCGATGATCCAAAACGACACTTTTTTGCGCGCGCTGCGCCGTGAGCCAACCGCTCATACCCCTGTCTGGTTGATGCGACAGGCTGGACGCTATTTGCCCGAATACAACCGAACCCGCGTTCACGCCGGCAGCTTCATGCAACTGGCAATGACTCCGGAACTGGCCACCGAAGTGACGTTACAGCCTTTGGAACGTTTTCCGCTCGACGCCGCTATTCTGTTTTCCGACATTTTGACGGTTCCGGACGCCATGGGTCTGGGTCTGTCGTTTGCCGTCGGTGAAGGGCCGCGCTTTGAGCATAAAACGGATTCGGAAGCCGCGATCCAGTCGCTGGCCGTCCCCGATATGAACAAGCTGCGCTACGTTTTCGAGGCCGTAACCCAGATTAAAAAAGCGCTGAATGGGCGTGTGCCGTTGATCGGTTTTTCCGGCAGCCCGTTCACTCTGGCCTGTTACATGATCGAAGGCGGTGGCAGCGATGGCTTCCCCAATGTGCGCAAACTTGCTTACAGCCGCCCCGATTTGATGCAGCGGTTGATTGACGTCAACACTGAAGCCGTCACTACATATTTGAACGAGCAAATTGCCGCCGGCGCTGATGCAGTGATGATTTTCGACACTTGGGGTGGGTTGTTGCCCGCGGCGGAATACCGTACATTTTCGCTGGCGGCAATGCGCCGCGTCCTGGGGGGATTAAAGCCAAATGCCGCCGGTAAAGTGCCAACGATTCTTTTCACCAAAGGCGGCGGTGTCTGGCTCGAAGAGATGGCCGCCAGTGGCGCCGACGCGCTCGGCCTCGACTGGACGGTCGATCTGGCACAAGCCCGTAAAACCATCGGTCAACGCGTCGCCCTGCAAGGCAATCTTGATCCGCTGACTCTGTTGACCGATCCTGCCACTGTCGCCCGCGCCGCTGAGGCCGTCGTCCGCGCTGCCGGTCCAGCACCGGGACATATTTTCAACCTGGGGCATGGTATCGTTCCGGAAACGCCGCCGGAAAACGTCGGTGTGCTGGTAGAGACGGTGCATCGAGTGTCGCGCGCAATGCGTCAAGCATCTTCGTAACGGATGACTGCGTACCGCACCACGGTTTGATGCCTTTTACCGGATAGTGAGGGCTTCGCCACGGCTCAAGGGCGTCAAACCGTTCAGGTTATTCACATTGAAATTGTCAAGCTGAGTTAGCGCAACAATCATCAGCTTTGGTTTAACGTGAAGTTACATCTCTTTGAATTTCAAGGAATTTACCTGAAAAACGAAACTGGCGGCAAACAGAACCGCCCTTGTTCCATGGTTAAGTTACAAAATGGTGACCGGATTTCTCACAAAGTTATCCACAAGTTGAGTACGCTTCATGTCCACCCCGCCACCTGCCGTTCCGCCGCCTTCTGTTTGGCCAGAAACGCCGACGATCGCCCATGTGGCGCTGCCGGTTGCGGTATCGCAGACGTTCGATTACCGGATTCTGCCCACCCAAACTGTTCTTCCCGGCAGCCTGGTTCAGGTTTCGCTGGCCGGACGAAAGCACATCGGCATCGTCGTCGGGCTGTCCACTCACTCTGAAATCGATGCTGCCCGATTGTTGTCTCTCGAAATTGTCCATCCGCAACTCCCGTTGCCTGACGACATCCGCCGCCTTGTCACGTTCGCAAGCGATTACTATCAATCACCGCTCGGTATGGCCTGCTCGCTGGCCGCACCACCGTTGTCGGCACAACCAACGCCTCCAAAAGCCGCCGCTGAACCGCTTCTCCTGACCGACATCGGTCGTGAGCAATTAAACGCCCGTTTCACGCAACTCGGCAAACGTTCGGCGCCGGCATGGCATGCGCTATGGGAGATTGTGCAGACCGGCAACGTCATCGACACTGCTTGGCAACAGACTTGCTCCGCCGCCCAGAAAAAATACCTCCGCGACTGGCGCGCCGCCGGTTGGCTGGTTCCCGCCGATCATGTCGCAACGGCAACATTTCCGCCGCTGCACACCGAACAGCGCGCCGCCGTTGACGCTATCGAGGCGGCACTCGGCGGTTTCCAACCGTTTCTGTTGCAAGGCATCACCGGCAGCGGCAAGACTGAGGTATACCTCACGTTGGCGCGTAACATCGTTGCACAAGGTGGGCAGGTGTTGGTGTTATTGCCGGAAATTCACCTGACGCCACAATTTTTGGCGCGCATTCATACGCGACTGCCGGGTGTTAACACCGCTCTTTTGCACAGCGGTCTGCCAGACGGCGAACGGTTGTACCACTGGCAACGCGCCACCGAAGGACAGGCGCAATTGGTACTTGGTACGCGACTCGCGGTATTCACGCCGTTGCCGAATCTGGCGCTCATCATCGTTGACGAAGAACATGATCCCTCGTTCAAACAGCAGGACAATGTCCGTTACCACGCCCGCGATCTCGCCGTCTGGCGCGCCCGCGCCCGACAGGTGCCGATTGTGCTGGGCAGCGCAACACCATCGCTGGAAAGCTACCATCACGCGCAAAGCGGCCGTTACCAACATCTGCGCATCCAACAACGCGCCGAATCGCAGGCAACATTGCCACAACTGACCCTGACCCCCGCCAGCCACGCTGTCACCAACAACACTGATGACGAGCACCACGGTATCGCGCCGGCGTTGTGGGAAGCGATCGAGGCACGGCTCGCCCGCCATGAACAATCGCTTATTTTTATCAACCGCCGTGGTTTTTCGCCATCGCTCAAATGCAATGCCTGCACTTGGGAGGCGCAATGTCCGCACTGTGCCGTGCGCCTCGTGTTGCACACCAAACCCATGCGCCTGCGCTGCCACCACTGCGGCCATGTGGAGCGCGTTCCGGAGCGTTGTCCTTCGTGCGGCAATCTCGACCTTCTGCCGCGCGGCCATGGCACCCAGCGGCTCGAGGCGGCGCTCGCACGGACATTTCCTGATGCCCGGATCGCCCGGATTGATCGCGACAGCACCCGCCGCCGCCACGCTTTTGGCGCACTCCACCGTCAGATCACCCATCAAAAAATTGACATTCTGATCGGCACGCAGATGCTCGCCAAGGGGCATGACTTTCCGCGTGTTACGTTGGTCGGCGTGCTCGGCGCTGACAACGCGCTGTACAGCGCCGACTTCCGTGCCGCTGAACGGCTGGCGGCTCTTTTGCATCAAGTGGCGGGGCGCGCCGGCCGTAGCGCCCTCGCCGGTGAAGTCATCGTCCAGACCGATTTTCCGAACCATCCGTTGTACGAAACCCTCATCCGCCATGATTACGACGGCTTTGCGCGTGCACTGCTCGACGAGCGCCGCGCCGCCCGTTTGCCGCCCTTTTCGACGTTGGCGCTGCTTTCTGCCGAAGCGCGCGACGACAATACCCTTAACGCGTTTTTGCGCGATGCGCATCAACAGGCGCTCAAACTTGACAACCCCGACAACGCCGTCCGCGTTTACCCGCCTGTTCCGGCAACGCTGGTACGGCGCGCCGGTTACAACCGCGCTCAAATCGTCATTCAGAGCCACGACCGCCGTGCTTTGCAACGTTTTCTGACAGCGTGGCATCCGACACTCGACATTCTTCAAGCAAGACAGGTGCGTTGGGTCATTGATGTCGACCCGCTTCAGATATGACGTAGCAACAAAGGTATAATTTTGTCTTTTTGAAATTCCCGGCAAAAACACGCGTGAAAGATTTGAGAAACGAATTAAGAGAATGGCTGCTTGCAGCGGTGAAGCGTATCGCGTCAGATGTCGATGACAGCGTTTGCACGAGTATCGTGGTCGAGCGCCCGAAACAGGCAGCACATGGCGACTATGCATGCAACGCAGCGATGGTATTGGCGCGCGCCCTGAAAAAAAATCCGCGCGAGCTGGCGCAACAATTACAAAACGCTTTGCCTCCCTCACCGCACGTTGCGCACCATGAAATCGCCGGCGCCGGTTTTCTCAATCTGTTTTTGACGCAAGCGGCACGCGCTTCCATCGTCCGCCGCGCGCTCGAAGAGGGCGCAGCATTTGGTCATGGACAGAGCGGTCAGGATCGACGTGTCATCATCGAATTTGTTTCCGCCAATCCGACCGGCCCGCTGCATGTCGGACATGGCCGTCAGGCCGCACTGGGAGACGCCATTGCCAATCTGCTGTCAGCGCAAGGCTTCAACGTGTCGCGCGAATTTTATTACAACGACGCCGGTCAGCAAATCCACAACCTGGCGTTGTCGGTGCAGGCGCGCGCGCGCGAACTGCGTGGAGAAACGGTAACGTTTCCTGAAGGCGGTTATCACGGCGATTACATCCGTGAAATTGCCCAAAGCTATCTGGATCAAAATGCCTGCGATGTTAACGATCTCGACAGCGTGCGCCGTTTCGCTGTTGCTGCGTTGCGCAAAGAGCAGGATGCCGATTTGCAGGCGTTCGGCGTACGCTTCGACAACTATTATCTCGAAAGCTCGTTGTACACCGAGGGGCGCGTCGAAGCGACGGTGCAAAAACTCGTCGCATCAGGCTATACGTTCGAACAAGACGGCGCTTTGTGGCTGCGCACCACCGATTTCGGCGACGATAAAGACCGCGTGATGCGCAAGGCCGATGGTTATTACACCTATTTCGTCCCCGATGTTGCTTACCACGTCACCAAATGGGAACGCGGCTTCACGCAAGCGATCAACATTCAGGGCATGGACCATCACGGCACCATCACGCGGGTGCGCGCCGGATTGCAAGCGTTGAATCTCGGCATCCCGAAAGATTATCCTGCGTATGTGCTTCACAAAATGGTCACGGTGATGCGTGGCCACGAGGAAGTGAAAATTTCCAAACGCGCCGGCAGCTACGTCACCGTGCGCGACCTGATCGACGAAGTGGGGCGCGACGCCGTGCGTTTCTTTTTATCGATGCGCAAGGCCGATACCGAATTCGTGTTCGACCTCGAACTGGCACGCTCGCAGGCTGAGGAAAATCCGGTGTATTACGTGCAGTACGCGCATGCTCGCGTGATGTCGGTACTGCGGCAAGCGCAACAAACCCACGATTCCGTAGTATCCACGTTGCAAACGGCCCATTTGGCGCTGCTCGACCGCCCGCACGAAGAAGCGTTGTTACGTCGCCTCGCCGACTTCCCGGCCGATATGGCCGTCGCCGCCCGCGAACTGGCGCCGCATCACATCACCGCTTATCTGCGCGAACTGGCCGGGGAATTTCATGGCTACTACAATGCCGAACGTTTTCTGGTCGATGACATTCCGTTACGACAGGCACGGTTGACATTGGTCGTCGCTGTGGGTCAGACTTTACGGAATGGCTTGGCCATTTTGGGAATCGACGCACCCAACGAGATGTAAGTTTTTAAGGCAAATCACCATGGCTCAAAACAAAGCAGCTCCTTTTCGCTGGAGTGTATTGCTCACCGGAATCTTCGTTGGTATCGTCACCGGCCTGACGTTAGCATTGGTCGCCGCTTGGAAATTGGGCGGCAATGCTGTCGTCGAAGTATTCGTCCCCAAAGACAAGCCAGTCGCCAGCCAGCGTATTCCCAATAACGCATCGACCGCAAAAACCGGCAGCGAAAAGCCGAATTTCGACTTCTACAAAGTATTGCCGGAAGGTGGCGACGCCACCGCCAAAAACGACAAGGCCATGACTCCGCCAACATCGGCGGCAAAACCCGCCGAACAACGCGCGGCCGCCGTTGCGTCAATCCCGGAAATCCCGGCCACACCTTCTGTGGCAACACCGACACCCACGACAACTTCCGCCAAACCCAAAGAAACGTACTGGTTGCAAGTCGGTTCGTTTTCGCGCCAGGAAGATGCCGAAAATCGCAAGGCCGAATTGGCGCTGTTCGGTTGGGAAGCCGCCATTCAAAG
>JAISPI010000083.1 GCA_031275075.1 Burkholderiales bacterium
CACGTCGTCCGCGCCCGTACACATCTATGAAGGCGATGTCACCGATGCGTCGGCACTACAATACGCTGCTCAGGATTTCCTCGCTACCACCGGTGTTCCAAACATCGTCATCGCCAATGCCGGTGTTTCGCACGGCACCGTCACCGGCGGTGAAGGCGAAGCCGATCTGCCCGTTTTTCGGGAAGTGTTCGACACCAACGTGATGGGTGTCGTCAACACTTTCCATCCGTTCATTAACGCGATGCGTCATGCGCGTTGCGGCACACTGGTCGGCGTTGCCAGCGTTGCCGGTTTTCGCGGTCTGCCCGGTTCCGGCGCTTATTCCGCTTCGAAAGCCGCCGCCATTTCATACCTTGAAAGCCTGCGGGTCGAACTGCGCGGCAGCGGCATTGCTGTTGTCACCTTGTGTCCCGGCTTCATCGCCACACCGATGACTGCGAACAATCCGTATTCAATGCCGTTTTTGATCTCGGCTTCCCAAGCAGCCGACTTGATGGTGCGAGCCATTGCGAAAAAGAAACGTCGCTACGTTTTCCCGTGGCCGATGATGCTTGCCAGCAAACTGTTGCGCGTGTTGCCGAATGTCGTTTACGACGCGCTTTCCGCCAGCGCGCCGCGTAAGCCGCGAAAATAATTCCTTTCATTTTTGTCACTGTCCCGTCACACTTCTGTGCCACAATGTCCGCCGACATTGTGCTTTCTGAAAATAACGACCATGAACGAATCAGATAACTTTTCCGCGTCATCGTTGTGGGGCTTGAATATTTATCCGCTGCGAACGGCGCTCGACCGCGAATTTCACGCGCGTCCCTATGAAAACGTTCAACCGCCATTGCGTGTCATGCATTTGGTGATGGTCACAGAGCCGCCACAAGCCGAACAAACGCATGAACATGTGGCGCGTCTTTGCGAACATTTCGGGGTCGCCGCCCCCATGCCCGGTGACACCGCGCATTTCAGAACACGTTGTAATGAAACCTTGTCGCTGAAATGGGAGCGGCACCAGGAATTTTCGACTTATACGTTTTTTCTTTCCGGCGTATTCGTCGAACCTTTTTCCGATATTTTTGAAACCTTGCTTCCAGCCGCATGGCTTGGCAGCATTCCCGGCGATCTGTTGGTCGCCATTCGGTTGGCGTTCGAGCCGGCGACCACTCCCGCGCGCACTTTGGCGCAATTGCATGAAATCTTCGGCACAACACATCTGGTCGGCGCCCAAGTGATCAGCGGTAACGCCAGCGTGTACAGCGATTTTCTGGCGGACCACAACGGCTTTTCGCACATTCTTGTGCAAGACCATCGTTTAACCGGACATCAGCCGGGACGCCTGGTGCAACGTCTGCTCGATATCGAAACCTATCGGGCAATGGCGATTCTCGGTTTTCCGCGCATGCGTTATCTCACGCAGGAATTGAGCCGGATGGAGCAACATTTGAGCGCTCTTACCGCTTCGCTGGCGCAGGACTCCGATCCCGAACACGACAAGAAAATCCTGCAAGAATTGATGCGGCTGGCTGGTGAAACCGAACACATTTCAGCAATGGCGGCTTACCGTTCCTCCGCTGGCCGCGCTTATCACGCGCTGGTGCAACACCGGTTGAAAGAATTGCGCGAGACACGGATCGAAGGCTTGCCGCCGATCCATGAATTTCTGGAGCGCCGTTTTGCACCGGCGATGCGTACCATTGAAGCAGCGCACGAGAGACTGGAGCGTTTGTCGCAGCGGGTCGCCCGCGCCGCCACCTTGTTGCGCACAACCGTCGATGTGGCGTTGGCGGAACAAAACAGCGCGCGTCTGGCGTCGATGAACCAGCGCGTCAAGCTGCAATTGCGGTTGCAGGAAATGGTTGAAGGTTTGTCGGTTGTCGTCATCGGTTATTACCTGACAAGCCTGCTCGGCTACTGCTACAAAGCGCTGGCGCATATGGGTGTTCCGATCAACGTCGATATCGCGATTGCCGCTACCATTCCGTTTGTGTTGCTCGGTATTGGACTAACGGTTCGCTGGCGCCGCAAAAAATTGATGGCAACGCATACCGGGCCGGCATAAGAAATGCCTCAATTTGTAAAAATTCATCCGGGATTGAGCCGCGCCGCTGATTCCGGGTATAATGTGGCTCCAGCGCATGTGCTGGCTTTTTTTCGCCCATGCTTCCGGTTTGCTTTTTTTGTGATTGTTAAAAACGATGCTCCGCTACCTGCTGACACCACGAATCCGAAAGAATGTTGTTTTCCGTGACCGCGCTTTGCGGAGCCGTTCTGTTTTATGAAATCCCCCGTTTTGGGGGATTTTTTTTAAATCTGATTTGAGAAGAATGCTTTGAAACACCGCACGATACCGACGGAAATACTACGCCCCCGCCACTTCACTGGAGCTTATGCCGTGCAAACTCTGCCCTCGCCGAACACTTTGCGTACTCTGATCGAACCACTCATTCATCAGCATGGCGGCTGGGTCAATGCCCACGCCCACGCCGATCGCGCCTTTACGCTCGACGCGCACATGCTCGAAATTTATTGCACGCAAACGCTGGATCGTAAGTGGGATGCGATTGACACGCTGAAACGCAACTCGTCAATCGATGATTATTATGGACGCTTCTGTCAGACCATCGAACTGATGATTGAGCAGGGCGTCACCGCGATGTGCTCCTTCGTTGACATTGATCCGGCCGCCGGCGATCGCGCCATCCAGGGCGCGCTACGCGCCCGCGAACTGTACCGCGACGACATCACCGTGCTCTACGCCAATCAAACGCTCAAAGGCGTCATCGATCCCGATGCTCGCGCCTGGTTCGACCGGGGCGCTGAAATGGTCGACATCATCGGCGCATTGCCGAAGCGCGATGAACGCGATTTCGGCCGTGGCTCTGAAGCGCTCGACATCGTACTCGGCGTCGCCAAAGCGATGAACAAAATGGTTCACGCTCACGTTGATCAATTCAACGATGCGCACGAATACGAAACCGAGCAGTTGTGCAACAAAACTGTCGAACACGGCATGCAGGGCCGCGTCGTCGCCATTCACGGCATCTCGATTGCTGCCCACGCCAAACAATACCGGCTGCGTCTCTACGAAAAAATGCGCAGCTCCGGCGTGATGACCATTGCCTGTCCGATGGCGTGGATCGATACGCCGCGCTCGGAATTTGTCGGGCCGGCGCACAACGCGTTGACGCCAATCGATGAACTGATTCCGGCCGGTGTCACCGTCGCCATCGGCACCGACAACATCAGTGATGCAATGGTGCCCTTCTGCGAAGGCGACATGTGGCGCGAACTGTCGCTGCTTTCTGCCGGTTGCCGCTATACCAATTTCGACGAACTTGTGCGTATCGCCACCGACAACGGCCGTCGCGCACTGGGTCTGCCGCTGTTGAATGTGCCGAACGCCAACGAGGAAAACGCTCATGCCCACGCGACCATTTTATGATCCGTCGCTGAGTTACGAAGACAATTACGCGCGCGGCCCCTTCGGGCTGTTTGCAACAGCACCCGCGCCCGCAACACCGCGCGCCGATGCCGTGCCGCGTGAACGTTTTCTCGGCATTCCGGTGCATAGCACCTTCGGCATTCCGGCCGGGCCGTTGCTCAACAGCCGTTTCGCCGCCGCCGCTTTTGCGCACGGTTTCGATCTGTGCGTGTACAAGACCGTGCGCAGCGCAGCGCATCCCTGCCATTCCTTTCCGAACACGCTGGCCGTCGAAAGCGATGCCGATCTGCTTCCCAACCAGACAGTAATCGCCCATCCGGCTTGTGCCCTCGGCGAAACACCGCCGCGCTCAATCACCAATTCGTTCGGCGTGCCATCACAGTCACCGGACGTTTGGCAGCCCGATATGGCAGTCGCAGTACGCAGCGCCCAGCATGGACAAGTGCTGATCGGCAGCTTTCAGGGCAGCGGCGAAGGCGTCGCGCAAATCGGCGATTATGCGCGCGCTGCGCGGTTGGTCGTCGAAACCGGCGCGCCGGTACTTGAAGCCAATCTGTCCTGTCCCAACGAAGGTAAAAAAGGGCTTTTGTGCTTCGATCTCGATAAAGTCAAAGCTGTTGTTGACGCCATCCGGAAAGAAGTTCCGGATCGGCCGTTGTTGCTCAAACTCGCGTACTTTGAAGACGCTTCCGCATTGGATGCGCTGGTCTGTGCGCTGGCCAGTAAAGTGGACGGCTTCTGCGCAATCAACACATTGTCGGCACGCGTTGTCGACGCCAACGGACAACCGGCATTGCCCGGCGCCGGTCGAGACATCAGCGGCATTTGCGGCGCGGCGATTCGCTGGGCAGGCTTGTTGATGGCTCAGAGGCTTAACGCCGTTCGTATGACCCGTGGTTTGAACTTCGCTATCGTTGCCAACGGCGGCGTCTTGACGCCCGCCGACGATGCCGCCTACCGTCAAGCCGGCGCCGACGCCGTAATGAGCGCCACCGGCGCCATGTGGAACCCCTATCTTGCTCAACAAATCAAAAAGGAACGCTGCCATGACCTCACATAACCCTGCTCCGATCACGACCGCGATGCTGGCCGAACACCTGCTGCGCATCCACGCGATCATTTTTCTGGTTGAGCAACCACTGCGTTTCAAGTCGGGGCTGATCTCTCCGGTTTATGTTGATAACCGCAGTTTGATTTACCACCCGCAAGCCTGGCATGTCCTTATCGACGCCATCAGTTCCCACATTGCGGCGGGCGGGTTTCAATTCGACATTATTGCCGGTGTTGAAACCGCCGGTATTCCGCACAGTTCCGTGCTCGCGTACCGGCGGAATGTGCCCAGCGTTTTCGTGCGCAAACAAACCAAGACGCACGGCACCCGAAACCGCGTCGAGGGTGGCGACGTGCGCGACAAACGCGTATTGCTGATTGAAGACCACATCTCGACCGGTCTTTCCAGTCTCGATGGCATCCAGGCATTGCGTCAAGCCGGCGCAATCGTGACCGACTGTCTGAGCATCACCAGCTACAACTTTGCCGAAGCGCGACAGGCATTTGCCGAAGCCAACGTTACACCGCATACACTGCTGACCTTCGACGCGATTCTTGATACCGCCGTGCGTTGCGGCTTTTTCGATGACAAGAAAAAAGCCATTATTGCCGACTGGCTGGCGGATCCCTGGCCGTGGGCCGAAAAGAACGGTGTAACCGCTACCGCTGTTGAAAACTGATCAGAGATCTATCCCCAAATTGGATCGTTGCCCAAACGATTTGAGATAGGAGCCTCCGTCATTGCGAGTGTAGCGAAGCAATCCAGTCATGTGCCAAAAATCTCTAGATTGCTCTACTTGTGTTACGCAATAACGTAAGAGAAGAAATAAAGTGTACGATTCAAAATACGGCTATGTGTATATTCTCTTTAACAGGAGAAACGGTACGCTATACACCGGAGTTACTTCAAATCTGATTAAACGGGTATATGAACATAAAAACAAAATGGTTGAGGGTTTTACCTGTAAATATGAAGTTGATAAATTAGGCTATTATGAAGTACACGATACCGTAGTTTCAGCGATAGCACGTGAAAAGCAAATAAAAGGCGGCTCGAGGAAGAAGAAATTGACTTTGATCGAAAACATGAACCCCGAATGGAAAGATTTATATGATGCAATTGTTTGACTGGATTGCTTCCCGCTGCGCTTTGCTTGCGGTCGCAATGACGCATAGCCGAAAGAGCGTTTACAATGCTATTCACGCCTTACATGGCTTGCTCTACCGCCCTATTGTTTAAACAGTTGAAATAAAACCTAGAATCGAAATTCGCCATGCACGTCATCGACAAACTCAATGCCCGTATTACCCGTTCGCGCTCACTGCTGTGCGTTGGGCTGGACAGCGAACTCACGCGCTTACCGGCGCGTTTTCAACAAGACACACAACCGCAATTCGCGTTCAATCGCTGGATCATTGACCAAACGCACGAAACCGCCGCTGCCTACAAATTGAACAGCGCGTTTTACGAAGCCCACGGCACCGCCGGTTGGGAAGCGATGCAACGCACGATGGGTTATTTGCGCGACGTCGCGCCCGATGTTTTCACCATCATCGATGCCAAACGCGCCGACATCGGCAACACCAGCGCCCAATACGCCACCGCTTTCTTCGACACACTGGGCTGCGATGCCGTCACACTGCATCCCTGGCTTGGTGGCGAAGCGTTGCAGCCGTTTCTGGCGCGGCCCGACAAAGCCGCGATCATCCTCTGCCACACCTCGAACCCCGGCAGCGGCGAATTGCAAGATTTGACCGTAACCGGCACTGACGGTACTTCACTGCCGCTGTGGCGTCACCTTGCCCGCCGCGTTGCGACGAAGTGGAACGCTCAACGCAACTGCATGCTGGTTGTAGGCGCTACGGTTCCTGACGTAATCCGTGATGTGCGCGCCGATACCGGCGATATGGTGTTGCTGGTGCCTGGCATTGGCGCTCAGGGCGGCGACCTCGACGCCGTCTTGCGTAACGGTCTTACCTCCGACCGCCGCGGCCTGCTGATCAACGCCAGCCGCAGCATCCTCTTTGCCGACAATCCCGGCCAGGAAGCGCAAGCGCTGCAACAGGCGATTGAGTCGGGGCGCCAAAAATCAGGCATTTAGCTCGGGAAACAACTCATCCCCTTGCCATACTCTTCCCCCTGCGGGGAAGAGAAACATTCTCCGCACCTCCGCATAAACAAGGCGTACGGCGAAGCAAAGCCAACAAAGCATAAAAAATTCCGAAGATCATTATCCGTTTGATAATTTGTCTGTTTGGCGAGATTGGCAAAAAGGGTACATTTCTCCATCGTTTTATCCGTTTTTTTGTAACACTTACGCGGGCGGAATGGTTTTCATGCATCATGATGAATGATCCCGTAGCAGGCTGCGGGCATTCAGAAAACGCTTAGGAACGGCGCAAGTTAATGCTTTGGATATCGCTTTGTTCTTCTTATCCTGATATTCACAAAAATTCATAACGCCTATGCCGCAAGCGGTGAGGAATTTGATCTGTGGAGATTGACATCATGAAAACGCTACGAAATTTGATCGCTTGCCTGCTCTTGGGGCTGCTTCCGGTGATCGCTCCGCCAGTGTTTGGCGCAGCGAACCCCATCCAGTCGAACTATATCCGGTTAAGCAGCGGTGGCAGCACTACCATGTCGCAGCTGGGCGACCCGACCGGCACTGGCACTTTTGGGGGAACGTATCCGTATTACTATAACCACAGCAGCTCTAATCGTCTTTATTACATTACCGGCGATGCCGTGCCAGACCCGGCAAACCCGGGGGAATATCTGAAGCCTGTGATGTCGTCAAATCCCGCAGTCCTCCCCAATGCCAACGCGTTTACGCTGAGCAATGTTGACAATCCATCCGGCCAACAGAATATGAATATCACCGTACCTGCCGGTGTTGTTGCTCCCGGTAATTACGGTTATCACGACCTTATTAACAGCAGCACGGGCTTGCCGGGGAGCGACGGCGTGAATGACGGCTTTACGGGCTCCATGACGACGGCGGATGGTCTGCTGATCGTACATACCGCCCAAATCGCCCTGAACCAATATACGAGCGCTCCTGATGTGATCGAATTCTTTTTTACCGTAACCAATACGAGCGGCGTCGCGCGGGTTTTCGGCTTGTCCTGGAATGTGGATACCTATGTTGGTCGGGGCGGCCCTTCTCCTCCCATTGGTAGTGGTGACGCCGCGCCGTTCCGGGCGCCCGGCATCAGGTCATTTACGGTCAACCAAGCTGCGGTGGGATTCCCCATTCCTGCAGGCAGTGCCGCCGAGACCTTTTATAACAGTTTAACCCCCTCTCTATTTACAACCGCCGGCGTTAATCCCTACACTAATTCCGTTCCCAAATACATCTACGGCCTGCATCCCACCGAGGATTGGTCGGCGCTGATCAGGACGGATCTGGGTACCCGTGGCAGCACCACTTGGCAACAAGCGGATTATATGGCGATAGACCATTATTCTAATCGTAATATTTACGGCAGTTATTTTTATGGCGCCAATAACGGTACGGCTGCAAGCGTCAGCCTGGACAGTGGTCACATGCTGCGCTGGAACCCGCAGGTGTTAAAGCCGGGGGAAACCATTTACCTGGCGTTCTCCTACGGCGCGGCGGATGCCGCGAATTTGAACCCCGGAATCAATTTCCGGGATCAACTGGCGCCCAGCATCATTCAAGCAGATGCAAGCAACACTTTTTATACAAACGCGCCTTTTACCTCTGAAACGATAGTCGATAATCTGTCGGACGACAACATCCTTTCCGGAACCATCACGTTGAAAATCCCCCGGGTCTATCTCAAGGTGGAAAACGATATGCTGACAGGCGCCAACGCCTGGACCAAGGACGTTGCGGCCTCCACTGCCGACCCCAACAACGATCATTATGTTTTCAATGTCGGCCCACTTGCTAAGGTGACCGGCTCATTAACGGTGAGCCCGCATGTTCATCTGGATGTTCTGCCTCAGTACCTGTCTGATGCGAACATCTCCTATTGGCTGGTGCTGAATGTCGAAACGGACAACACGGACCCAGTCCTGCAATTCCAGCAAATTGTTATCGAGAAACACCTTTATATTCCCAAGCTGGACGGGTCGAAGACCATCACCGTGACCAAGACCGTCAACGACGTAACCGGTTCCGGATACGCCGGAGGACCGTTCACCATCAATGTCAACTGCGGCACGGGCGGCAGCGGCACGCTGAACCTGGCGCATGGCGCCAGCGGTCAAGTGATCGTGGATGATGGCAGCACGTGTACGATTACCGAAACCGTACCGGCCGGCACCGTCAACACGGGTTACACCAACACAGCGGTGATCACCCCGTCGAGCTTTACGGCGAGCACAGATCGCAGCGTGTCGGTAACCAACCGCATTACGTCGGGTACGATCAGCAAAGGGGCGCTGACCGTCACGAAGGCCGTGACCGGCGATCCGGCGGGCCACAATCCGGCGGCCGTGTTTGCGATCACCGTGGCGTGTGCGACCACACCGTCGGCGACGCTGAACCTGCGCGCGGGCGAAAGCAGTACCGTTGAAGCCGTGCTGAACGAGAGCTGTACGATCAGCGAAGCGTCGACGAGCGCGCTGCCGGGTTACCAATACGTGGTGAACATCGTTCCGAACACCGTGACCGTTGGAACCGCGAGCGCGGTGACCGTAACCAACCATGTCATTGCTGGCCCCGTGACAATGCGCACCGTGACCGTCAAGAACGTCGTGACCGGCAACAGAACCGCGTCGGGCTACAACAGCACCGACCGTCGGTTCACCGTAACGCTGAACTGCGGCGCCGGCTACACTTGGAGTCCGAACCTTCTGGAAGGCGACATTGCCAGCTACAGCGTTCCGACGGGTTCGAACTGCAGCCTGACCCATGTGAGTGCGCCGGCATTGAACGCTAGCCACGACTGGTTCAGCCACATCAGCACCCCGGTTGGATCGTTCCCTGTAAACGCCAACACCGATGCGGTGATGACCCACGACATCCAGTTGGCCGGGTCGAAGAGCATCACCGTGACCAAATTGGTTAACGGAGACCCGAGTGGCTACAACACTACCGGAGCTTCCAGCGGCAGGTTCACGATCACCGTTACCTGCGGTTCTGCTGCTCCGGTCGTGTTCAACTTGGCCGATGGTGAGAACAACAGCGTAATAGCGCAAGTAGGCGATGTCTGCACCATCGACGAAACCGTGCCGGCTGACGTGATCAGGGCGGGTTACACCAACGTGAAGACCGTACCGCTGTCGAGCTTCCCCGTGACCAACAACGAGAACATCACGGTGACCAACACCATCCAAGCGGGAACCTTCTCGACCGCGAAGCTGGCTGTCAGCAAGACCGTGACCGGTACAGACAAAGCGGCGGGTCACGTTGTAGGCAGGGTGTTTGACATTAACGTCAACTGCGACGACGGTACCTCAGAGGTCTTTGGTCTGAGAGATGCGGAGAGCGGTTACGTTGACGTTAAAGTCGGCGCGCTCTGCACGATCAGTGAGCCGTCAATCCCGGCTGCGGCAAG
>JAISPI010000087.1 GCA_031275075.1 Burkholderiales bacterium
CCTTCGCTGCGCCAACGCTCCGGCTGCCATGTCACACTTTTCAATCGCACACGACTTCCGTTGCCGGTAAACACCCCCGGTCCGGCGCTGACCTTGATGTGATCGTCCGCCATATCCACCGCAATCGGCAAGGGCGTTGTCAACCGCACCGGTATCTGGCTTTCCACCTCAAAACGCGATAACGAACCTTGCCAGCGTGCCGCCGGTGAGACATCCCAACTTCCCTGTATTGCCGCCGCGACATCAACCCGTTGTGTCACCACCTCTCCTTGCGCCGTTAGCGTCGCCTGATGTTTGGACAATGTACCGTCCAATACCAGCGCAGCCTTTTGCCACAACGTGTCGGCTGCCTCGATACGTTCAGACTCGGCTCGAACGGTAAACGGCAAGGTATTCAACGGCGATTCCGCGTTCCATTGAGTGTCGGCCGTGAACCGTATCTGTTGCGCCCGCACATCGCCAGTTTGCAATCCCGTCGCCAAGCCTTGCGCACGCACTATCAATTGCGAGAAGGTTCCGCGCAACTCGCCGCCCCCCTGTACCCGTCCACTCAGTTTACTCTCCCACTGCGCCAAATCGGGAACGTCCACATCGAAACGCAACACATCATCCGCCGCACCAAACGCACCGTCTACTGTAAGCCGTGTAGTGCCCCATTGCAGCCATCCTTTCGCTTTCCGGAAATGGTCTTCTCTCCACTGCACTTCGCCCTCACCGGTCATCGCTTGTATCTGCCGCAATTTCAAATTCGAATTTGAACGCAACGCATAACGCGCATGAAGATCAACCGTCGGCATCAAAACACCATCCACACCAAAGTTGCCGCTGATCCGGCCTTCCGGCCCACCTAATATTTTCGGATTCACATCATCAAACGTTCCCTGTGCCGTCAACGCTTGCGCCTCAAGATCAAACTGTCCGGCAAATTTCGCCACAACGCCACGATAATTGACTTGCGCGTCTTTCACCGCCAAGCGTTTTTGTTTCTCGGGGTCAATCCACGCCAGCCCGAACTTCGCCGCTACCTGATACAACGCATCCGTCACATCAACCGTCGCTTCCGGTGCACGGTACGGCCCTTGCAACCATACTTCGCCACTCGTTTTGCTTTTCGGGGCTTCGCTTACGAACGCCGCCGCATTCACATCGTTTAACAGCAGCCGCGCCAGCAATTGGTCTTCGAGCAACCAGCCCTGCCCCTCTATCCGCGCACCGCCGAACGCCCTAAGGTTAAGTCCATAAAAAACAATCTGATCTTCCTGCACTTCAAATTCACTTGTCAATGTCTCGACAGGAATACGGTGGCGATCAACCGTGCCCGCTTTCGTATTAGTTACTGTCAGTTCGCCGCGCGCCAGCTTTCCCGGCAACGGCTTCAAATCCAACGCCACAGTCATCTGCGCCTCCGGAAGGCCGGGGAAGATTTTTGCCGGATTCAAGTCAGTCGTCCGCAATGTCACTTCGTGGAACATCGAATAGACATAGGGCGAAAAAAGATCGAAACGGCCATCGCTTTCAATATTCATGTGCTCACCGAACACATGTCCGTTCAGATGAAAGTCGCGCAAACTGCCATCAATATTCAAATCGAAACCGACCTGATGTTCTTCAAATGCGCCGCGAAACGAAATCGCCCCGCCAACAATAAACGGCGCTGTCCCGTCAACCCCAAGCGCCCCGCTGAGTACCCCGCGCTCTGACTCCAAATGATTGAGGCTGATCATGTGCCAAGCGCCGGTACTTTTCAACGACAGCGCAATCGCGTCGAGCTGTACCTTGTCCCACGACAAGCGTTGCAATGTCAACGTATCGACAACAATGGCCAGAGGCAGTTTCAACGACTTCGGTGGCGGCGGCGGTTCCTTCGGTATAATCTCCGCCAGCAATGGTTTGGAAACAATGGCCAGCGTTCCCGCTTCAAACGTCGAAATCGACAGTTCGCGGTGTTTCAGATTACGCCATGAAGCCGTTCGTAAATTCCAACGCCAGTGCGCATGATCGAGCGTCAAACGCATCGTCGCATCGTCATAAACCAAATCACGAACGATCACCTCATCGAGCAGATTGCCTTCCAACGCTTGCACCGATACGATGCCAGTCTTGTTCACTTGCGCAATAAGCCAGACACGCCCATCTTCCGATTGCAACAACGCAACGGTTGTTCCGATGGTTGCGATCAATACGACAACCAACGCCAACACCGTGTATAGAAAATAACGCAACCAACGTATTTGTCGGCGTCCGGATTGAATGATCGTATCCGCCATCATCGCGCCTCAAAACGACAAGCCGAGGTTGAAATAAAACCGCCACGTCTGCTCGTTGATTCCGTAAGCCAAATCAGCGCCCAACATACCCACCGGACTGACCCAACGCACGCCCGTACCAACCCCCGTTTTGCCGCGCCAATCGAGCCAGCGATCCGCTGCATCACCGTAATCGACAAACGCGACCGTTCGCCAGTCTTTATACACCATGTGCTGATATTCGAGCGAACTGGTCGCAAGCACCCGACCCGGCCATGTCGCCGTTCGATGAATGACCCCCAACGACTGATAATCGTAACCGCGTACGCTGTTGCTGCCGCCGGCACGGAACAAATAATCGGTTGGCACTTTCTCAGGATGATTGGTAAAGGTTTGTCCGAATTCCAAGCGCGCCAACGCCACATGCTTGGCACCGACCGGCCAATACTGTACACCACGGCCGTATAGACGAATAAAACTTTCATCAGACAGCAGCCCCTTGAGCGCAACGCTGCCTTCCAGCTGCACGATATTGCCATTCCGCGGATTGCGTTGTGTTCTCACATCGCGTCGAATCCAGCGGTAGTTAAATGGCAGTGCCTTTAAATTGTCCTCAATACCATAACCATCGCGCCGGTTTTCACGCACGAACTCGAAACCCATCACCCGCTCGACCTTGTCACGGTTCTGAGCACGCGACACACCCAATCTGCCGGCGCGTGAGCGGATTCCCTGAAAATCATTATCGTTATAAGCCGCATACACCCGATGCCCGTAGCCGCTGAGTTGTTTTG
>JAISPI010000074.1 GCA_031275075.1 Burkholderiales bacterium
ACCACTTCAAGTGAAACGTCCGGTCGTACCTGTACTTCTTCAAAATCCATCAACGCGCCGATCATGTCATCGTCGAAAGACATCGCTGCCCGCAAATGTTCGCGCTCCTCGGTCGGCAAACCTTCAAACACATCGTCGATAACCTCTTGCGGCAGGTCGGGCGCCAGCGCAGCGATTTCATCGGTGGGCAATGTTTCAGTGGCGGCGACCAGTTCCTCGGTGTCCATCGACGAGATCAGCGATCCGCGCACGGCATCGGAAACCTCAACAAGGATTTCGCCTTCGTGATCGGCGCGTACCAAGTCCCACAAATACAACCGCTCGTTCAGCGGCAGCGTTTCGAGAATGAACGCAATGTCTGCCGGATGAAGGACATCGAGGTGCTCACGCAGTTCGGCCAGACTGCGTTGCACGGTGGTGCTTTCAAGTAGCGATATCTGGTGCTCGTCGAGCGGTGTTTCTTCGATCTGTTCGCGCGCCAGCCCCTCGATCAAAAGATGCCGGCGTAACAGCGCGGTAATATCGTCGAGCGCCCGTTGCCCGTGCTCGGGTGCTTGGTTGGAACGAAGATCGTCTGGGAGGATGGGCAGCATGGCAGCGCGGCATGGTCTTGGGCGGAATCCAGGTCGTATTGTATCGCTATTTTTTCGGAAAGAGTGCCGTGTAAAATAAACCCTCGGGTCACGCGGCGAGCTTTCCTGTATTGTCCTATGACGGAGCCAATGTGGTACGCCAAATCTGAGGAGAACCTTATGAGTATTCAACGTCCGTATGTACAGGAAACACTTTCTGCGTTGAGCTTATCGGGTTTGGCTTCAAGAGACGTTGCAAACGTCTGATACGATAAAGGGAAATACCGGCAAGAAGGAGTTGACCAATGCCTCATCTTCTCGAAAAGCGTTTGGCGTACTTGAACAAACACGGCGAAACAGAAGCGTTGCGGCGAATACGCATCGGCCTGGAGCGGGAAGCGTTGCGGGTCAGCCCCGAAGGGCATTTGAGTCAGAGGCTGCACCCTCAGGCGTTAGGCAGTGCTTTGACGCATCCTCAGATTACAACCGATTATTCGGAAGCGTTGCTGGAGTTCGTTACACCGCCGCTAACCTCGCCTGAGGAAACATTACGACGGCTGGACACGATTCAGCATTTCACCGCGCAACAACTGGGCGAAGAAATGTTGTGGAATGCCAGCATGCCGTGCCTTCTCGAAGGCGAAGACGGTATTCCGATCGCGCGATACGGCGTCTCCAATCTGGCGAAATTCAAGCACCTTTATCGGGTTGGTTTGGCTCACCGCTACGGCAAGGCGATGCAGACCATTGCTGGCATCCATTACAACTTTTCGTTTGCCGAAGAAACCTGGCCGGTATGGCTGGCTGTCGATGACGTTCGCGCTGATTCGGAAGACGAGATCCAAGCATTCCGCTCGCAGCGTTATCTTGACCTGGCGCGCAATATTCAGCGTTACGGTTTTGTGATTCCTTATTTATTTGGCGCTTCGCCGGCAGTGAGCCGATCGTTTCTCACGAAGGGAAACGCCAGCTTGCCGGCTTATTTGTCAACATTCGACGATAATACCTATTATTTACCGCGTGGAACTTCGCTGCGCCTGTCCGATCTGGGTTACAGCAATAGCAAATGCCCGTTTTTCGTATCGAATGACAGTCTTGATGCCTATCTTTTTGCGCTGTATCAGGCCACGCACACACCATGCCCGACATTCGAGCGGGTGGGCGTGATGGTAGACGGCGTTTATCGGCAACTGAACGCTAATATTCTGCAAAATGAGAGCGAATACTACTGCAGTGTGCGTCCCAAACAACCGCTGCAAGTGGGCGAAACGCCCAGTCGGGCATTGCGTCAGCGTGGTATTGCTTACGTTGAATTGCGTTCTCTGGATACATCGCCATTCACCCCGACGGGAACCGATCCCGAAACGATGCGCTTCATCCAGGCTTGGATGACAACGTGTTTTTTATTGGGTTCCGATCCCATCAGTCACGACACCAAGATGATTTACGACAGCAATTTGTTGAGTGCCGCCGCCGATGGCCGTGGCGGTGAACCCATCCTCGATATCGACGGTGAGCCGGCAACGCTGAAGCAGGCATTAACGCCGTTGCTTGATTGGGTTGAAATGGTTGGTGAATATCTGGGCGAACCTTACCGCGATAGCGTCAGGAAACAACGAAACAAAGTTGCCGATCCCGAAACGACGCCTTCGGCGCAGATGTTACGGGAAATGCGGGAACACCATGAGTCGTTTCATGCGCTGGTCTGTCGTTATTCGAAGCAACATGCGGCTCATTATCGTGAAACGCCGTTACCTGATGACGTGCGCAGTGAATTTGAGACCATGGCGAAAACATCGCAGCAGGAGCAGCAGCGGTTGGAAGCGGAAGATCAAATGAGCTTTGACGATTACCTGGCGCGTTATCTGGCGGACACCAGCCGAATGCCGTGATTTCAACCTTTGATACAAAAGTTACCGTAAAGAACGCAAAGATTTTATCTCCCCGCGCCCGCTTGCGGAAGAGGAGAGGGGGAGAGGGAGGCGCTTGCTCCTAATGCAACCGCTCCTGTGCTTTTTGCGCTTTCTTGGTTTTACGAGATCCGGATTCGCTTCGTTTGGGCAGGTTTTTCTGCTGGCGTTCAAACCAGAAACGGTAAATCAACACCGCTGCGACCGGCAGCTCATCGACCAAACTGTCGCGTCTTTCGCTGTCATCGAACCAATCGGCGTATTCAGGTTCCTGATGGCCGAAAGCCAGCGCCTCAATCGGGAAAATCCAGTCACTGGCATCCTGCGAGTTGTACAAAGGCATCCATTCTTCTTCGGACAATTGCACGCCCATCATATACCCTTGACACCAATCGAAAGCTTCATGCGGCGCCTCTGGTCCCATCGCTTCTTCCGGCGGGAAATACAACAGCGGATGGAAACGCGTCGGCATTTCGCGCAACGTTCGGCTGACGCTGGACCAATGGCGCAAAATCAATTCCATGATTCGTTGTGCCTGTTCGGCTGAAGCAAATACTGCCCTGCCACTGTGCGCGGCATCTTCGCCCCAAACTTTCGGCAGCCATTGCGAAGGCATCAACGTTTGCGGCGAACTGGCCGCCGCGGTCAAATAACCATCAAGCATTTCGAGGTTCATGCAATCTTCCGGCACAGCGTTTGAAGTCAAAAACGCCTCGAGTTCGTCGAGCTCGGCGTCGGTTAAAGGCAGACTCAAAAGTCTTTCGTCATGAACCATGGTGCAATCCTTAAAAATTCAGACAACAGGATACCGTAAAACGGCAATTGCTTCGAGAACACGGTGTGATCCGGCATGGGAAACGAAATTTCGACGAGAAGAATAGAATGGTGCAGTCAAACTCAATTTTTGCCACTGAACAATAAACCCTCCCCTTCAAGGGGAAGGTTTATTCAGATTCGCCGGCCTTCAACTGCAATGCTTCTGATACAAAAGGTTATTCTGGACAGCAGTGGGGTGCGGCGGGGAAAAGCATGGCATTTAAAAAGCCATTAAAAACATGATGTTATCGAAGGTTTGGGGGCGTTTGGCGAGCCGGAGGGGTAATGTACTACGGATGAACAGAGCACGTTATAATTATAGTTTTTAATGCGACTGGTGGGCTCCGTTCCCGTCTCCGTATCGAGCAGAAAGCGAGGTCAGCATGGTTGCCAAAACGGCATCGGTTACCAAGAAACTCCGTGAGTTGACCGAGGAGCAAATTCTCAAGGCTCCAGAGAAAAACTATATGAACGAAGAGCAATTAGCGTTCTTCAAGCGGCGTTTGCTTGATTTGAAGGCGCAATTGCTGCAAAACGCCGACGACACCGGGGAACGGTTGCGTGAAACTGAGGTAACGACCGATCCTTCGGATCGGGCGACGCTCGAAGAGGAATACACGCTGGAATTGCGTACGCGGGATCGCGAACATAAGTTGCTGAAAAAAGTCGAGAAATCGCTGCGCCTGATCGAAAGCGGTGAATACGGATTTTGCGAGGAGACCGGTGAACCGATCGGTGTTCCACGGCTGTTGGCGCGGCCAACGGCGACGTTGTCGCTGGAGGCGCAGGAGCGCTGGGAGCGCATGCAGAAGTTATACGGCGATTGATATCGGCGGGATGTCTATGAAGAAGGCGAGGTCGCGAGTTGTTGCGGTGTTGGGAGTGTTGCTGCTGAGCGGCTGTGTGACGCTCTTCGGAGGCAAAAATCAGGCGATCGCCACCCTTACGCCGACGCAGGGGAATCAGGCGAAAGGAACGGTCTGGTTCGAGCAACGCGGTTCCCGAGTGATGGTGATTGTCGATTTGCAAGGATTGCGGCCCAACAGTGAACATGGGTTTCATGTTCATGAATTGGGCGATTGCTCGGCGCCCGATGCATCGAGTGCGGGCGGCCACTTCAACCCGGATGCCCAGATGCACGGTCATTACAGTGTTTCGCTACGTCATGCGGGCGACCTCCCCAATCTCAAGGCGGACAGCCGCGGTGTGGCCAAGGT
>JAISPI010000093.1 GCA_031275075.1 Burkholderiales bacterium
GCCCTCCTCCGCTGCTGTTTCTACAACTGTTGCGCTCGCATGCGAACTGGTGCGCCGTCCCTCGATCACCCCCGACGATGCTGGTTGCCAAACGCTGATTGCCGAACGGCTGGCTGCGCTGGGCTTCGACTGTCACTGGATGCCTTGCAACACGGTTACCAATCTGTGGGCGCGGCGTGGAAAAAACGCTCCGCTCGTGTGCTTTGCCGGTCACACCGATGTTGTTCCTTCCGGCTCGCTGGAAAGTTGGCGCACTGATCCGTTTACTCCCGTTCTTGTCGACGATCAATTTTATGGCCGCGGTATCGCCGACATGAAAGGAGGAATCGCCGCGTTCGTCACCGCTCTCGAACGTTTTATCGCTGCCCATCCCAATGCTCCGGGTTCTCTCGCCGTATTGCTGACCTCCGACGAAGAAGGCGATGCCGTCGATGGCACCGCTCACATCGTCGAACAGCTTGCTCACCGTGGCGAAACGCTTGACTATTGCATCATCGGCGAACCCGCCTCGCAGAAAGTTCTGGGCGATACTTTGAAAAATGGCCGACGCGGCTCATTGTGCGGCACGTTAACCGTTCACGGTGTTCAAGGGCATATCGCTTACCCGCAACTCGCCGATAATCCGATCCACGCGCTAGCCCCGGCGTTGGACGAACTCGTTACGATCCATTGGGACGGAGGCAACGCGGATTTTCCGCCGACCCGTTTTCAATGTTCCAACATTCATGCCGGCACCGGCGCCGCGAACATGATTCCCGGTGCGCTGACGTTAGATTTCAACTTCCGCCATTCGACAGAAAGCACCGCCGAATCGTTGAAGAAGCGTATCGAACAAATATTGGAAAAACATCGCGTGAAATACACACTGACCTGGCAACCGGCAAGCAAACCTTTCCTGACAGCGCGCGGCCCGCTGCTCGAAGCGGCCAACGCCGCGCTGACCGACATCCTCGGCGCGCCCGCCCAAACTTCGTGTGACGGCGGTACTTCTGATGGCCGTTTCCTCATCGACATCTGTCCACAACTGATTGAACTGGGGCTTACCAACACCAGCATTCATAAAGTTAACGAATGTGTTCCGGTGGAAGACCTTGATCGCTTGTCCGCGGTGTACGAAAAATTATTGGAACATTTATTCGGACTTACCGGCAAGCTCCAACAAACTTGAAACTTATCAGACGATATCATGAACACCACTGAAGAACTTTTAACGTTGCGTGACTGGCTGCGCTGGGCTGTGACCCGATTCAACCAAGCCCAATTGCACTTTGGACATGGCAGCGATAACGCCTTTGACGAAGCCGCTTATCTGATCGCTCATACGCTGGCTTTGCCGCTCGAACAACTCGATACTTTTCTTGATGCCCGGTTAACTCAGTCCGAAAAGCAGCGGCTTTGTAAAATTCTCGACCGGCGAATTGAAGAACATATTCCCGCCGCCTATCTGACGCAAGAAGCTTGGCTCGGCAAATTTCGTTTTTATGTTGACGAGCGCGTCATCGTTCCGCGTTCTTTCATTGCCGAATTGATGCCCGACGGACTATCGCCATATCTACCCGACCGGTACAACGTCAAAAACGCGCTCGACTTGTGTACCGGTTCCGGCTGCCTCGCCATTCTGCTGGCCGATGCGTATCCCGACGCAGCCATCGACGCTGTCGATATTTCACCGCAGGCACTTGCCGTCGCGCAGCGCAACATCGACGACTATCATTTGTCCGGCCACATCACTCTGATCCGCTCCAACTACACCGACGATTTGCCAAGCGGGAAACGTTACGACCTGATCATCAGCAATCCGCCTTACGTCACCGATAACGCCATGCAAAACCTGCCGCGTGAATACCGCCACGAACCCGAACTGGCGTTGGCCGGCGGCACCGATGGGCTTGATGCTGTTCACCACATTCTGAAGAACGCCCACCGTTTGTTGCATCCGCACGGTATCGTCGCCGTTGAAATCGGCCACAACCGCGCGCTCGTTGAAGCGGCTTATCCAAAATTGCCTTTCGTTTGGCTTGACACCGGATCGTCGGAAGATTCGGTTTTTTTGTTGAAGCGCGAAGATTTGCCGGAAACGTAAAACTACGTCGGCCCCCACCGATAAAACAGCCGAAAGCATTCGTAAACATCGGGGTATGTTTCGCGCAGGCGCGCTGGAGCCACAAAAAAAACCTCCGATAACACCGCAAAAAATTCCGCCGGATGTTCTGTTGCGTAGGGATCAATGCCGATATCTTCTTCCGCCTCGGTGCGTCGACAAAAATCATCGTAAGCGTGTTCCATCGTTTGCTTCCAGCGCGCCATCAGCAAATTCGACGACAACGGAGGACAACCATTGGCTTCGCCATTTTTCATGTCGAGCTTATGGACAAACTCATGAATCACCACATTGACAGGCGACGCATTGCCTTCCCATGTTTCTAAAACCGAATTGTCTTCATATTCATCGCTATCGCGTTCACGGTTGGCATCCAGCGCGTCCGGCCACGACAAAACGACCGGCCCGCCCTGCATGGTTTCTCCCATCAGCGGCTCATTATCGCGATGAACCACGCCATCCTCATCTTCCCACTCAGTATTGGTGATAAATTCATCAGAGCACAGCACCACTGTTTCGAAATCATCGTACCATTCGAGTCCCAGTTTCAACACCGGAATACACGCCTGAACCGCCACGACAACACGCTGGAACGGCGTTACCGCAAAACCACGCGCCCCGACAATATTTTTGTCGCACAAAAACAGTACGCTCATCGTGCGCAACGCTTCAAGTTCGCTCTTGGGCCAATCCGCCAAAAACGGCAATGCCGTCAACGCTTCTTGCCATAGCGTTTCCGGAATCGCATACCGCTGCAAGGTTCGCGCGCGGCGCCAGCGTGAGAAGAAACTTATCATCAGTCGTCGTCGCCACGGTCGTCCGGCAACAATGTGGGAACGGACTCCGCCTCAAACAGCCGCGACGCCTCCGTTTCCGGCATTTGTTCGACGCCGCGCAAATGTCGCGTAATCGCCCGCGTCCGCACATCGGCGTCATCGATGGTTTTCGCCGCCTGATCGAGTTTCTCTCGTGTTTTCGCCAACACCTGCCCGAATTTCTGGAATTCAGTCTTGACCGCTGCCAGCACTTTCCACACTTCGCTCGAACGCTGTTCAATCGCCAGTGTCCGAAACCCCATCTGCAAACTGTTCAACATCGCCATCAAATTGGTCGGCCCGGCCACCATGATCCGCGATTCGCGTTGCAAAACATCGCTCAAACCCGGACGCGCCATCAATTCAGCGTACAGCCCTTCAGATGGCACAAACAACACAGCGAAATCCGTCGTGTACGGCGGCTTCACATAATTTTCCCGAACCGTTTTCGCTTCTTTCTTGAGAAATGCTTCCAGCGCCCGCCTTGCTTCTTCGGCGGCAGGTATATCGGCACTCTCCAGCGCCGCTTGCAAACGCTGCCAGTGGTCAAGCGGAAACTTGGAATCAATCGGCAACCAGCACGGCTGATGCGCGTCACGTCCTGGCAAGCGGATCGCAAACTCCACACGCCTATTGCTGCCCGGAACCGTCTCAACATTCTCGCCGTATTGTTGCGGCGTCAACATTTCAGACAACAACGCCGCCAACTGTACCTCTCCCCAGCCGCCGCGCGTCTTGACGTTGCTCAACACACGTTTCAAATCGCCAACGCCGACCGCCAGCGTTTGCATTTCGCCTAAGCCTTTGTACACCTGCTCCAGCCGGTCGGCGACTTGCTTAAACGATTCTCCCAACCGCGTTTCCAGCGTCGTTTGCAATTTTTCATCGACCGTTGCCCGCATTTGATCGAGCTTTTGCGCGTTGTCGAGACGCATCACATCGAGCCGCTGTTCCAACGCTTTACGGAGCGCCTCCAGCTTCTGCTCCGAGACCTGCGTCAACTGTTGCACCTGTGTTCCGAAACGCGACCACTGCTCCTGTTGCATTCCGAACTGCGCCGTCGATTGCTGTTGCGCTGCCTGCGTCTGTTGCAGCAACAGCGTCGATAACTCGCCACGCTGTGTCGCCAAATCTTGTCGCAGATCGCGTTCGCCCTGCCCGCTTTGCGCCTGCAACGTGGACAGTTGCGTGCGCGTCTCTCCCAATTCGCGCAGAAGTCTTTGCTGATCACGCACCAATCCCATCACCCGCACCGCCAAATAGCCGACGAGCAGCAGCAAGAGCAACAGCGCCAGCCATGAGATAAGCGTCATCATTTCTTCCATAAACACCTTTCACCCGTGATGCGCCGGATCGTCCGGCCACATACATTGTACGGCATCATTCTGTTGTATTATCACGGCATTTCCGTTCTCATTCCTTTGCTGTGCCGTTCGCGTCTCTTTTTGCCGCGCCGCTGACTGCCGTGCTCACCGCCTTCACCGCCGGTGTCGCGTTACTGCAAACCAGCGCCACATTGCCGAACGCCCCTTGGCTGAAACTGGGGCTGGCTTTATTGTTGCTCGGTATCGGCGCTATCACGTTGCTTCGCCTTCAGCGCACCCGTTCTCCTGATAAAACATCGCCTTCCCTTTTCGTTGTTTTCGCCATCATCCTGTTCGCGGCAGCGGCTTGTGGTTACGAATACGCCGCAGGACGCGCGCAATACCGTCTTGCCGATGCCTTACCAACAGAATGGGAAGGACGCGACATCCTCATACGCGGCGTCATTGATGATCTTCCAGATACCAACCCACGCGGCACACGTTTTTCATTCGCTGTCGAAGAAGTGCTGACACCGGAAGCGCAAGTCCCCTCCCGTATTGCGCTGACTTGGTACGCCCGAAGCCTCAGCGGAAAAGAAGAGACACTCCCCGAATTGCAGGCAGGTGAACGCTGGCAATTAAAAGTGCGTTTGAAACGGCCACACGCCAGCGCCAATCCCGGCGGTTTCGATGTCGAAGCGTGGCTTCTGCAAAACGACGTTCGCGCCACGGGCTATGTGCGCCCTGATACCGACAAAAACGCCGACAGCGATCCCGTCAATATACGGTTGGACGTGTTCGCCGGCCGTCCCTTTGACTACATTCAACACCTGCGCGAAAACATCCGCGCCAGCATCGAGCAAACACTGCACGACAAACCCTACGCCGGTGTTATCACCGCACTCGTCATCGGCGAACAACGCGCCGTTCCCAATTCGCAATGGGAAGTGTTCCGAAAAACCGGCATCATCCACCTTGTCAGTATTTCTGGATTGCATGTCACCGTTTTCTCGACGCTCTTGGGTGGCCTGCTCTTTCAGTTGTTCCGTCGCATGCCGCGATTGACTTCGCGTTGTCCGGCGATCAAGCTTGCGGTGCTCGCCGGTTTTTTTGCTTCGGCATTTTACGTCGCACTTGCCGGTGCCGGTATTCCCGCACAGCGCACGTTGATCATGCTGGCCGTCGTCACCATCGCCTTATGGACACAACGAATCAGTCAACCGTTACACACCTGGATGTGGTCTTTGTTCGTCGTGATGTTATGGGATCCTTGGGCGTCGCTCACCCCCGGATTCTGGTTATCGTTCGGCGCTGTTGGCTGGTTGCTGTATGCTGCTTCCGGCCGCCTGTCCGAAAACAACGCCAACGCGCACTGGCGCAAACGATGGCAACGCAACCTCGCGCTCGGTTTTCGCACGCAATACGTCGTCACGCTGGGGCTGACACCGTTGATGCTTGCCATCTTTCAACAGTTCTCGCTGGTTTCGTTACCCGCCAACTTCTGGGCGATTCCGTGGATTACCTTACTGGTCGTTCCGACCGCCCTACTCGGCGCCATCCCCGGACTTTCCTGGTTGTGGATTCCCGCCCACTTCCTGCTTGAGATTCTGATGTTCGGCATGAACTGGATGGCGCAACTGCCGATTTCCACATGGCAACAACACGGCGCGCCGACCTGGACCATTGTCGCCGCCGTTCTCGGCATTCTCTGGATGCTGATGCCGCACGGCGTTCCCGGTCGCGCGTTCGGCGCTGTGTGGTGCCTTCCGATGTTTTTGATTGCGCCTTTACCTCCACCCCCCAGCACTTTTGAAGCCACAGTGCTTGATGTCGGTCAAGGATTGGCCGTCGTTGTACGCACACACAAACACACGTTGGTCTATGATACCGGCCCCAGCCACTACGACGATGTTAGCGCCGGCAGTCGCATTGTTGTGCCTTTTTTGCAATTCAATGCAATCCGCTCTATTGATGCGCTTGTGATCAGCCACAACGACGACGACCACAGCGGCGGTACGCGCGCCGTTTTTGATGCATTACCCGTCCGACAGTACTACACCTCATTGTTCACCGAAACAGAAAAAAACAACGACACGCATTCTCCCGTTCCTGTTGCCTGTCTCGATGGATTTGAATGGACATGGGATGATGTTCATTTCCGCTTTTTGTCACCACCACCGGAAGCCACTTCCTGGCGCCAGATCAACGATCAATCCTGTGTGCTGAAAATCGAATCGCCTCACGGCAGTTTGCTGCTGACCGGCGATATCGGAAAACGCGCCGAAAGAGCACTGGTCAAACACCAAGCCAGCGAACTCGGCAGCAGCATTATCGTTGCGCCTCATCACGGCAGCCGACATTCTTCGACCCCGCCATTCGTTGCCGCTGTCGCACCATCGCACGTCGTTTATTCCGTCGGCTATCGCAACCGCTTTGATTTCCCGCGACCGGACACCATCGCACGCTACGAAACAGTCAACGCAACCCACTGGCGCACCGACCACTCCGGCGCTGTTCGCTTCGTCGTCGGCGGTCAGGGAATCATCGCCGACACCTATCGGCAAACACATCCTCGTTATTGGCGCTAGTAAAACCATTAACCGCAAGGAACGCATAGAACACAAAGGTTTTGCGTTTTATCTGGATCGCTTCGCTACGCTCGTATAGGCCGTAGTAAACGCAGCGAAGCCGGCGACAACAATGAAGCCCTCCCCTTGAAGAGGAGGGTTTAGAGGCAAGAAAACCTTTGCGCTCTTTGCGGTTAAAACAGCTTTTATTACAACCGTTCTTTAACCCAGGCATGCACCGACTGCAACGCCGCCGCCAATTTTTCCGGCTGCGTACCGCCTGCCTGCGCCATGTCGGGGCGACCGCCGCCTTTGCCGCCGACTTGCTGAGCGACAAGGTTGACGAGTTCGCCCGCCTTGATTTTTCCCATCAGGTCTGCGGTAACGCCTGCAATAAGACTTACTTTTCCGTCTCGGACGGTCGCAAGCACGATCACGGCAGATTTGAGCTTGTCTTTCAGTTTATCGAGCGTTTCGCGCAAGGTCGCAGGATCAATATCTTCCAGAGTGGCCGTAAGGAGTTTTGCGCCACCGCCGATTTCGGCCGTCTGTCCGGCAAGATCGTCAATCCGGCTGCCCGCCAGTTTCGATTTAAGGCGAGCGACTTCTTTTTCGGCCGCTTTCATCTGTTCCATCAAGTGCGCAACGCGCACATCCAGTTCCCCCGGAGCCACTTTCAGTTCACCGGCAGCGCGCTGCAAAATCTGCTCGCAGTCGTTGAGGTATTCGATCACGCCTTCACCGGCCACCGCTTCGATGCGCCGGATACCTGCCGCGACACCGCTCTCGGCAACGATCTTGAACAACCCGATATCGCCGGTACGCGTAACGTGTGTGCCGCCGCACAATTCGCACGATGAACCGATGTTGAGCACGCGCACGGTGTCGCCGTATTTCTCACCGAAAAGCGCCATCGCGCCGACTTTCTGCGCATCGTCGAACGACATCGTTCGCGCCTGCGTCAACACATTCTCTAAAATTTCTTCGTTGACCTTTGCTTCCACCCGCGCAATCTCCTCGGCAGTAACCGGCGAGAAATGCGAGAAATCGAAGCGCGTCCGTTCGGGATTGACCAGCGAACCTTTCTGTTGCACATGCGTGCCCAATACCTCCCGCAGCGCCTTGTGCATCAAATGCGTCGCCGAGTGGTTACGCACCGTTCGCGTCCGCGCCACACGGTTCACCGTCGTCTGAATTGTGTCGCCGACGTTCAACGCGCCTTTCACGACTTCGCCGATGTGACCGAACACTTCGGGCTGAATTTTTTGCGTGTCCTGGACTGAGAATGAAACAACATCGTTGCCGAGCTTGCCAATGTCGCCAACCTGCCCGCCAGACTCGGCGTAAAACGGTGTCCGGTCAAGCACCACAATACCGCATTCGCCTTTGCTCAAAGACGCAACGCTAACACCATCGTTGTACAACGCCACGATCTTCGCGGTGTCTTCCAACCTTTCATAGCCCTCGAACACCGTCTTCGGCCCCTGATAGGCCAACGATTCACCGACTTTGAACTGACTTGCCATCCGCGCCCGTTCACGCTGCGCCTGCATCGCTTTGTTGAAACCGGCTTCATCAACCGTCACGCCGCGTTCACGGCAAACGTCCGATGTCAGATCGAGTGGAAAACCGAAGGTGTCGTACAGCGTAAACGCCGTTTCACCGTCGAGCGTAGTGGCGCCACTGTCCTGCACACGTTTTAACGCATCATCAAGCAGCTTCATTCCGTTGTCGATGGTTTCGCCGAAACGCTGTTCCTCCATTTGCAACACTTGCGCTACCCGCGCCTGTTCGCGCACCAATTCGGGATAAGCATCGCCCATCGTTTTTGCCAGCGTTTCAACCAGCGTATAGAAAAACGGTTTCTGCTGCCCCAGCTTGTAGCCGTGTCGAATCGCGCGGCGAATGATGCGGCGCAATACATAACCGCGCCCTTCGCTGCCGGGGATCACGCCATCGACGATCAGAAAGGCGCACGCGCGGATGTGATCGGCGATAACCCGCAGCGACGGCGAATTTTTGTCCTTGCATCCCGTTGCCTTCATCGCCGCCGTGATCAGCGACTGGAACAAATCAATGTCGTAATTGGAATGCACATGTTGCAACACCGCCGCCAGACGCTCCAGCCCCATGCCGGTATCGACACATGGTTTGGGCAGCGGCGTCAACACACCCTGCGCGTCGCGGCTGAATTGCATGAACACCAGATTCCAGATTTCGATGTAGCGATCGCCTTCGGCATCGGGCGATCCCGGTGGGCCGCCGGCGATACCCGGCCCGTGGTCGTAGAAAATTTCCGAACACGGACCGCAGGGGCCGACATCGGCCATCTGCCAGAAATTATCGCTGGCGTATTTCGCGCCTTTGTTGTCACCGATACGGATGAGGCGCTCTTTCGGAATGTTGATTTCGTTCGCCCAAATATCGTAGGCTTCGTCATCGTCGATGTACACCGTCGCCCACAGTTTTTCCGGAGGAAGTTTGTAAACCTTCGTCAGCAATTCCCACGCGTAAATAATTGCATCGCGTTTAAAGTAATCGCCGAAACTGAAATTACCGAGCATCTCGAAGAAAGTGTGATGCCGCGCCGTATAGCCGACGTTTTCCAGATCGTTGTGCTTGCCACCGGCGCGCACGCAGCGTTGCGAAGTAACCGCGCGCTGATAAGGCCGCTGCTCCAGACCCAAAAACACATCCTTGAACTGCACCATGCCGGCGTTGGTAAACAGCAACGTTGGATCGTTGGCCGGCACCAGCGGCGAACTGGCCAAGGCGGTATGCCCGTTGGCGACAAAATAATCAATAAATTGGCGGCGAATTTCGGAGACGTTCATGATCGACGTGGTTTTATGTTATTAGGATTGTGGGGCGTATAAAAAAGAGGCATTGTAGCCGAGCTTTATGGTTATTCTACGCCGCCGTGACCGCCACCATGCTTCAGGAAGCAACCGTCACCTGCACCGCTCCTTCGTTCAACGAGCCGATGACCGCCGCCGCCTCAAATCCCGCTTCGTGGAACAAACGCAACACCTCGTCCCCGGCTTCCGGCGCACACGACACCAGCAAGCCGCCGCTGGTTTGCGGGTCGGTCAATAGCGCCTGTTGCCACGGCGTGATGCCGGACGCCAGTTGCACGCTCCGACCATACGACGCCCAGTTACGTCCCGACGCGCCGGTGACAATGCCCTCACGGGCAAATGCCACAGCTCTGTCAATCAGCGGTAACCGCCCGAACGACAGTTGCGCGCCGCATCCCGATCCCCGGCAAATCTCCAGCAAATGGCCGAGCAGGCCAAAGCCGGTCACATCGGTGATCGCGTGGACACCATCGCGCATCGCCAGCGCCGTCCCGACACGATTCAGCTGCGTCGTGTGCCGCATCATCGCAGCATATCCCGCCGTATCGAGCTTCTCCTTCTTCAGCGCCGCGCTCAAAATGCCGATACCCAGCGGTTTGCCGAGGATCAGCACATCCCCCGGCTGACCGGCAGCATTACGCCGAACACGATCCGGGTGAACAAGCCCCAAGGCTACCAACCCGTAAATCGGCTCGACACTATCAATCGAGTGGCCACCGGCCAGCGGAATCCCGGCTTCGCGGCAAATGCTGCTGCCCCCCTCAAGAATGCGACCAATGACCGACAGCGGCAGTTTGTCGACCGGCATCCCAACGATGGCCAACGCCAAAATCGGTTGCGCCCCCATTGCATACACATCGGACAGCGCGTTGGCGGCGGCAATACGCCCAAAATCGTAAGGGTCATCGACGATTGGCATGAAAAAATCAGTCGTCGCCACCAGTGCCTGCTGATCGTTCAGCCGATACACCGCAGCATCGTCACTGGTTTCCATACCGACCAGAAGTTCCGGCGGCACAACCCCCGGAAGCGTCGTCGAAAGCATCTCCGCCAGCACGGCAGGAGCGATTTTGCAGCCGCAACCGCCACCGTGCGAGAATTGTGTCAGCCGAATCGTTTCTGTTGCCATTGTGTTACTCTTTCTTGTCGAACGATGGATTATAACGAATCACATGAATAACTCCTCCAAACTGGAAGTGCATGGACGTTTCTGGGTCGAGCGTGGCCCCCATGCTTTTCTCGGGCGTGGCCGTGTCGACCTCCTCGAAAAAATCAATGCCAGCCACTCGATTGCCGAAGCGGCACGGCAACTCGGCATGAGTTACAAAACCGCCTGGGACATGATCAACGCGATGAACAACCTCGCCGATCAACCGCTCGTCGTGCGCGTCAAAGGAGGCCGTCAGGGCGGCGGCACCGTGCTGACCGATTACGGCCAACAAGTGATCGCCAATTACCGCGCGATGGAACAAGAATACGAAGCGATGCTGGCGACGCTTGAACGGCGCTATCCGCATTTCGGACAATTACAGGCACTTGACCGCCGCCTGCAATTACGCACCAGCGCCCGCAACCAACTTGCCGCAACCGTCCGCGAACTGCATACACACGGCCAGCGCGTTATCGCCGAACTCGATCTCGGCGCCGAAACATCGCTACAAGCGCAATTAACGCGCGCCAGCGTCGAAGCCCTCGATTTATCCCCTGGCCGTCAAGTCGTCGCATTGATCAAAGCGCCCGCGATCGCGTTGAGCGCTTCCCCCGATGCCAAAACGCAAACACTGCGCGGAACCGTCCGCCACATCGAAACCGATGACGAAGGCCACGCCGAAATCACCGTTGTGCTGCCCAGCGGCCATCATCTGATCATCGCGCTCGACCGCGCCGCCGAATGCCCGCCGCTTGAGGCTGAAGCGTTTGCGGTCATCGACCCTCGGCAAGTGATTGTGGCTGTTACGGATTGATTCGGCTTTACAACAAACCACCTGAAAAGTAGAGCACATTTGTAGGGTGCGTAAGCTTCCCTGTCAAGTAGACAATTTATAACTGGAGTCTGTAGCTGTTGTCATCCTGGGTATGAATTGCCTTGGGGGTAATCCACCCAGCGCCTGGTGAGGCCGGTGCTCGTTGTATTCGCGCAGCCATTCCTCGGTAATGCGTTGCACTTGCTCAATGCTTTTGAACAGATAGGCATCCAGCACTTCGGTACGGTAAGTCCGGTTGAAGCGTTCGATATAGGCGTTTTGGTTCGGCTGCCCCGGCTCAATGAAGCGCAGATGGATTCCCTTGTCAGCCGCCCACTCGGTAAAGTCGTGGGAAGTCATTTCCGGCCCATTGTCCAGTCGGATAGCTTCGGGAGCGCCATACCATTCGATCAGGCGGTTTA
>JAISPI010000157.1 GCA_031275075.1 Burkholderiales bacterium
GTATTGCAGGTGATCGCCAGTCTCCACTGGCCGCATAGGGATGCGCTGATCGGGGCGGCGATCGTATTGGTGGCTTACCTGTTACTGGGCGGGCGGGTGTTTTGCGCTTGGGCATGCCCAGTTAATATGGTGACGGATCTTGCCAACTGGCTGCGTGAAAAATGGGGCATACGCAGTTTGTTCATCGTGCCGTCGAAAACGCGTTTCTGGGCGTTGCTGCTGACGCTGGTTTTGTCGTTCATTTTAGGTGTTGCCGCCTTTGAATGGATTAGCCCGATCGCTATCATGCACCGTGAGCTGATCTACGGCATCGGCTTTGGCTTTATCGCGGTGCTCGGCATCTTCCTGTTTGACCTTTTGATCATGGCGCGCGGCTGGTGTGGACACCTTTGTCCCCTTGGTGCGTTCTGGTCGATCGTGGGGCGCACGGCGCAAATCCGCGTAGCCTTTGATGAAGCAAGCTGCACGCGTTGCGGTGATTGTGTCAAGGAGTGTCCGGAGCCGTCTGTACTCAACTTCAAAGAAACGGCGCAACACGGCATGGTACGTGCCGGAGAATGTACCAACTGCGGTAAATGTATTGTTGTTTGCCCGGAAAACAGCCTTTCATTTAACCTTCGTGCCTGCATTCGAAACAATTCGTCGTCGCAATCAGTGCACGGTTCAACATCCTAAACCGAGAGAGGAAAAACCATGAAACGCTTGGCTTTGATAGTAGCATCCAGTTTGGTGATAGGCTTGTTTGCCTGTGCAACGCAGTCGATTCCTGACGCCCAATTTGGTTTGGTGAAAGGTAGCGCGTTTGATCCGCCGACCCCGAAAGCTTATATGTTGGACGGTTCGGGCGCAAAAGGGGCAGCAGAAACGGCCTACCTGATGCCGGCGTTATCGAAGCATGATAACGAGGAGTATCTGCCGATCACCGCTGATAAAAATCAGTGTTTGGTGTGCCATGACAACCCGGGAGCAGAAAAGAAAGCCGGAAGTCCAACGCCGATTCCGTCGTCACACTATGCGACCGCGGCCGCCGGCAGCAAACCGGCAGTAGCAGGTGCTCGTTACAAGTGTGATCTGTGTCATTCTGCTGCGGCTGATGTGCCGGATTTGGTCGGCAATACCGGGCCGAAGCCGAAGCGTTAAAAATTATTTAAATACAAGAGGATGCGCTTGCAAACGCGTCCTCTTTCTCAGAAGTTGGCCGTGTTGTGGCCAGGCGGGAATCGAAGGGTTTTGCGTCTGGTTACTGTTCGGCCAGTTGTTTTAGGGCGTCGCCGGTGACTCGGACGATACGCCAATCGTCCATCACTGTTGCTCCCATCGCTTTGTAAAACTCGATTGCTGGCGTGTTCCAGTCGAGAACGGCCCATTCAAAGCGCCCATAGCCAAGTTCGTGCGCGGTTCGAGCCAGCCGGATGAGCATGGCTTTTCCGATACCAAGCCCCCGGTATTGGGGGTAAACAAACAAGTCTTCCAGCCAGAGGCCGCGGCGCGCCAGAAAGGTCGAGAAGTTATAGCAAAAAAGGGCGTAACCGGCGGCCTTGTCACCGACGCGGGCGATCAATGCTTCGGCCTCGCGTTCCGGGCCGAAAAGGGCGCGCTGGAAATCGGATTCAGTGCTGATGCACTGGTCCCGCAACTTTTCATATTCGGCCAACGCACGCAGCATCGTGACGAGTTCGGGGATATCCTGCGGTGTTGCCGGCGCGATTGTGAAACTTGGAGAAGGTACGGCTTGTGGCATGGTGAAAATCCTTTCAGGCAAGCGAAAATTGTACCCGAGCAAAACTCCCGAGGCGAAACGTGGGGGCTGGCGGTAAAATAATAAACTCTGAACGGTAAGGAGTGGCGTGTGCGTGTTTTTGGTTTTGCGGGGTGGTCGGGAAGCGGTAAAACGACACTGATCGAGAAAGTCGTCCCGCTTCTGGTGGCGCGCGGCATGAAAGTGTCGCTGATCAAGCATGCGCACCACGGCTTCGATCTTGACCGTCCGGGCAAGGACAGCTACCGCCACCGAGAGGCGGGTTGCTCTGAAGTGCTGATTCTGGCGCAAGAGCGTTGGGCGTTGATGCACGAGTCGCGCGGCACACCGGAATTGACGCTTGAGGAGGCGCTGGCGCGGATGACGCCGTGCGATCTGGTGCTGGTCGAGGGATACAAAGCGTATTCGGTGCCGAAGCTCGAAATTCATCGCACTGTCGTCGGCAAACCGTTGTTGTGCTCAGGCGATCCCAACATTGTCGGTATTGCGACCGATATGGCAGCATCGGCATTGCCTGAAGGTTTGCCGCGTTTCGATATCGACGATGTTGCGTCGATTGCCAATTTTGTTTCGACCTACGCGAAGACGGTGAAGGTATCGAAAGGAGAACATGAACATTAAGATTGTTTATCTGGCGCGCTTGCGCGAGGCGTTGGGATGCAGCGAGGAAATGTTGACACTGGCGTCAGCGTCGCCGACGCTTGGTGACGTACTCGCAGCATTGCGCGAGCGCGGTGAGCCGTGGTCGTATGAACTGGGTGAAGGGCGGGCAGTGCGGGCGGCGATCAATCATGAAATGGCCACTTCTACAGATGCTCTTGTGCATGCGGGTGATGAGATTGCTTTTTTCCCGCCGGTCACGGGCGGTTGATGGATGTGAATATGCAGCGAATGGAAACTGACATGCGGATCAGTGTTCAGCATGATGATTTTGATGTGGCTGCCGAGGTTGCGGTGTTACGCGGACGCGATTCGCGTGTCGGCGCTGTGGCCGTTTTCGTTGGCACAGTTCGCGAAATGAACGATAGCGGCAGCGAATCGATAAGCGAACCGGTATCGGTTCAAGCGATGACGCTGGAGCACTATCCAGGGATGACGGAAAAGGCGCTGGCGAAAATCGTTTCTGATGCGACGCATCGTTTCAATATCTTAGGTGCAACAGTGATTCACCGTATCGGCGAATTGAAACCGCTTGATCAAATTGTGTTGGTGGCAGTTAAAAGCGCACACCGCGGCGATGCGTTCGACGCATGCCGCTTTATCATGGATTACCTGAAAACACAGGCACCGTTCTGGAAAAAAGAAACCATGGCAAAAGGCGCGCATTGGGTCGATGCCAGAGAAAGCGACGATGAAGCAGCGGCGCGTTGGCAGCTTCCGTCCGACCGTTGAGGCAGCACAGCGATGCCGGTGATTTTCGGACAATTCATCGCTGTTGGAACGGGAGCGGCCATCGGCGCCTGGATCCGTTGGGGACTGAGTTGGTGGTTGAACGACCGCTATCCGAAGTTTCCGCTCGGTACGCTCGCCAGTAATCTGATCGGCGGGTTCTTTGTTGGCGTGGCATTGGCGTATTTCATCACGCGACAAGACCTTCCTCCGCACTACCAGCTTTTCATTATGACCGGCTTGCTGGGAGGGTTGACGACGTTCTCTGCCTTTTCGTCGGAAGTGTCGATGTTGCTGTTGCGCGGTGAGTATATGACCGGATTGGCGTTGGCGACAACGCATTTGTTAGGTTCTCTGGCGCTGACGATCGCTGGTTTTGCAGCGTATCGGATGTTTGCTTCGTAAATTTTTGAAAGGTGAGAATGTCTCACGCAATCAAGCTATATCAAACCGGCGATCCTGAAACCATGCGTTTCGAGGAAACTGTTCTTGACGAACCGGGTCTAGGGGAAGCTTTGATACGACACACCGCCATAGGCGTCAATTTCATTGATGTTTATTTCCGGAATGGACTTTATCAGCAGCCATTGCCGGGTACGCTGGGAAAGGAAGCAACGGGTATCGTAGAAGCGGTCGGTAGCGGCGTGACCGATTTAAAGGTGGGTGACCGCGTTGCGTATTGCACCGGACCGCTCGGCGCGTACAGCGAAGCGCGGGTGATGTCGGCTGAGTGTCTGGTGCGCTTGCCGGAAGGAATCGATGATACCGATGCGGCAGCAGCGATGCTGAAAGGGCTGACGGTGCAATATTTGTTCCGTCAGACTTATCGTTTGCGCGAAGGAGAAACTTTTCTTTTTCACGCAGCCGCTGGTGGCGTTGGGTTAATCGCTTGTCAGTGGGCAAAAGCCATCGGCGCACGGATGATCGGTACCGTCGGCAGCGACGAAAAGGGAACGCTTGCAAAAGCGCATGGTTGTGAACATGTCATCAACTATCGCAAAGAAAATTTTGTCGAACGTGTCAAGGAATTGACCGAAGGCAGGGGCGTCGATGTGGTTTACGATTCAGTCGGGCGCGACACATTTCCGGCGTCACTTGATTGTTTGAAGCCGCGCGGTTTGTGGGTGAGTTTCGGTAATTCTTCCGGCCCAGTGCCGCCATTCGAGATCAGTATGCTAACGCAAAAAGGTTCGCTCTTTGCGACGCGTCCATCGTTGTTTTCCTACGCTGATTCGCGACCGGCGCTGCTGGCGATGAGCGAAGAACTGTTCACGTTGATGCAAAACGGAAAAATACGAACAGCGCCGCGCCATCGTTTTACGCTCAAAGATGTCGCCGAAGCCCATCGCTTGCTGGAATCGCGCGGCACCAGTGGCGCTATCGTGTTGATCCCATGAGTAACAGAAAAGCATTCGCCGAGCTTCATTTGCCGCCTGCTGCGCAGGCACAGGGGACTTTACGTTTGCCTGGTTCCAAAAGCATTTCCAACCGCGCGTTACTGTTGGCGGCGCTGGCTGATGATGAGACACAACTCGATGCATTGTTGAATGCCGACGATGTGCGCTACATGCGTGAAGCGTTGACGCAACTGGGAGTGCGTCTCGATGCGTTGGGAGAAAATAACTGGCGTGTGCATGGTTGCAACGGACGCTTCCCCAATTTGAAAGCCGATCTGTTTCTCGGCAATGCCGGGACTGCCGTTCGGCCATTAACAGCGGTGTTGTCGGTGTTGGGGGGGGATTATCGGATTCACGGCGTGGCGCGAATGCATGAACGGCCCATCGGCGATCTTGTTGAGGCGTTACGAGCGTTGCATTGCCGTATCGATTATCAGGAGAAACCCGGTTTTCCGCCGTTGCATATTTCGCCGCGTGATACCGATACGCCATTTCCAAAAACGGTGGCCATTCGCGGCGATGTGTCCAGCCAGTTTTTGTCGGCGTTGTTGATGGCATTGCCGTTGATTGGCGATGATGGCGCGACCTATACCGAGGTTGTGCTGACAACACCGCTGATTTCTCGGCCTTACGTCAAGATCACCACGCATTTGATGGCACGTTTTGGCGTTAGCGTTGAAGAGCCGGATTCGCAGCGTTTCCGTGTGCCGCGTGGTGCGCGTTATCGCAGTCCCGGCGTATTGAAAGTGGAAAGCGATGCGTCGTCGGCGTCGTATTTTCTGGCGGCAGGTGTACTTGGCGGTGGGCCGGTACGGGTCACTGGCGTCGGTCGCCATTCAATCCAGGGCGATGTTGCGTTTGCCGATGTGCTGCATGCGCAAGGCGCAAAAATGACCTATGGCGACGACTTCATCGAGGCGCAACGCGGTACGTCATTCAAAGGCGGCGAAATCGATTGTTTAACGATTCCCGATGCAGCGATGACGCTGGCGATCACTGCATTGGCCGCGCAAACGCCGACGACACTGGTTAACATTGGTAGTTGGCGCGTCAAGGAAACCGACCGCATTCACGCGATGGCAACCGAACTCGCCAAGCTTGGCGCCCGCGTTGAAAGCGGTGACGACTGGCTGCGGATTCATCCGGCGGCGGCGTTGCGCCATGCCGAAATCGACACCTATGACGATCACCGGATGGCGATGTGTTTTTCGCTTGTTTCTTTACTGAGAACAGCGGTTACAATCCGCGATCCGGACTGCGTTGCCAAAACATTTCCCGAGTATTTCGAGGCGTTTGAAAGGCTTTTGGCATAGGGCGGAAGGCAAGTTTTTCGGTGGCTTCAGGGGGTGCTTTGTAACGGTTTGTTGATATGTATCAAGAGGCTGACAAAAAAACTCGGGTATAAACATAAAGGGATTCGAAGGTCGTAAAGCTACATAGGAATATTCGTGCGCGGCCATCGAACATTTCTGATTTGTTTCGAGACGTCACGTAAGGAAAACCAAATGACTGAAACCTATTACGAGATATTGCGTCGTCAGGGTATTTCGCGCCGTAGTTTTCTCCAGTTCTGTAGTTTGACGGCAGCTTCACTGGGGCTTTCGGAAGTCGGAGCGCAAGAAATCGCCCGTGCGATGCAGGCCAAGCCGCGCCTGCCGGTTATCTGGCTTCACGGGATGGAATGCACTTGCTGTACTGAGGCGTTCATTCGTTCGTCGCATCCGTTGGTCAGCGATGTGGTGTTGTCAATGATCTCACTTGATTATGACAACACGATTATGGCGGCTGCCGGTCACCAAGCTGATGAACAGCTTGAGAAAACCATCCGGGATTACAAAGGCAATTACATCCTGGCGGTAGAGGGTAGCGCGTCGCTGGGCAATGACGGTGTCTATTGCATGTCTGGCGGCAAGCCGTTCACCGGGAAGCTCCGCCATGTGGCAAAGGATGCCAAATGCGTGATTTCATGGGGTTCATGCGCTTCCTGGGGCTGTGTTCAAGCCGCCAAGCCGAATCCGACGCAGGCGGTGCCGATACACAAGATAATTACCGACAAACCGGTCATCAAGGTGCCGGGTTGTCCGCCGATTCCAGAAGTGATGACGGCGATCATTACTTATTTGATTACTTACGACCGCTTGCCGCAGCTTGATGCGCAAGGCCGACCGAAGATGTTTTACAGCCAGCGTATTCACGATAAGTGCTATCGTCGACCGCATTTCGACGCTGGCCAGTTCGTCGAGAAATTCGACGACGAAGGCGCCCGGATGGGTTACTGCCTGTACAAAGTGGGATGCAAGGGGCCGACCACCTACAATGCCTGTTCGACGGTACGCTGGAATGATGCCTTGTCGTTCCCGATCCAATCCGGGCACGGTTGTATCGGTTGCTCGGAAGACAATTTCTGGGACAAAGGTTCGTTCTACAAGCATCTGCCAACCATTCTGCCGCCAGGCTGGGGGGGTATCGAAGCGACGGCCAGCAAGGTCGGCCTCACCGCAGTCGCTGTTACGGGCGCTGCCGTGGCAGCGCATGCGGCGCTTTCCGCCATCAAACAAACACGCAGCCAATCCCGCAACGACAAGCTGGCGGTAAAGGAGTAAAAACATGGCCTATCCATATCAAACACAAGGATTCACGCTGGACAACAGCGGCAAGCGCGTTATCGTTGACCCGATTACCCGGATCGAAGGGCATTTGCGTATCGAGGTCAACGTCGATGCCAATAACGTCATTCGTAATGCCGTTTCTACGGGAACGATGTGGCGGGGATTGGAAGTAATTCTAAAGGGGCGTGATCCGCGCGACGCTTGGGCATTTGTTGAACGGATCTGCGGTGTGTGTACTGGTACTCACGCGTTGTCGAGTGTGCGTGCGGTTGAGGACGCACTCAATATCGAGATTCCCAAGAACGCCAACACGATCCGTAACCTGATGCTGGCAACGCTGTTCGCGCAGGACCATCTGGTGCATTTCTATCATCTGCATGCGCTTGACTGGGTCGATGTGGTGTCGGCATTGAGCGCCGATCCGAAACGGACCTCCGAATTACAGCAATCGATTTCAACTTGGCGTAATTCGTCACCCGGCTATTTCCGCGAAGTGCAGAACCGTTTGAAGAAATTTGTCGAAAGCGGTCAGCTCGGCATTTTCGGCAATGGCTATTGGGGTCACCCGGCCTACAAGTTGCCGCCGGAAGCCAACCTGATGGCGGTGACGCACTATCTCGAAGCGCTCGACTTCCAGACACAAATCGTCAAGATTCACACGATCTTCGGCGGCAAGAACCCGCACCCGAATTGGCTGGTGGGCGGTGTGCCGTCGCCGATCAATATTGATGGCGCTGGTGCGGTCGGCGCAGTCAACGAGTTCTACCTCAATCTGGTTAGAGACATTTGTAATCAGACGATCGAATTCATTGATAAAGTTTATCTGCCGGATCTGACGGCCATCGCCAGCTTCTATAAGGGCTGGGGTTACGGTGGCGGTATCTCCAGCCAGAATTTGATGTCTTACGGAGAATATCCGATTGTTCCGGGGAAACACACCAACGACAACCTGTTGATACCATCCGGTGTGATCCTGAACGGCGACCTGAGCAACGTTCATGAAGTCGATATCAAAGACCCTGAGCAAATTCAGGAGTTCGTTGATCGCTCATGGTACAAATACGCCGACGAAACCAAGGGGCTGCATCCGTTCGATGGCGTGACCGAACCGAACTATGTGCTGGGGCCAAAAGCCAAGGGCGAACGGACGAACGTCAAGGAACTCGACGAGGACGCCAAATACACATGGGTCAAAGCGCCGCGTTGGCGCGGTCATCCGATGGAAGTCGGACCGTTGGCGCGTTATGTGGTCGGTTACGCGCGTGGTCACACCGAAATCAAGGAACAAGTTGACGGCTTGCTCGGTAAACTGGGGTTGCCGATAACGGCGCTCTTCTCGACACTGGGTCGCACGGCGGCGCGTGGTTTGGAAGCGCAATGGGCAGCGTACAAGATGAAGCATTTCTACGATGAACTCGTCGCCAACATCAAAGCCGGCGACACCGCGACAGCCAACATGGAGAAGTGGGAGCCGTCCTCGTGGCCGAAGGAGTGCAAAGGAGCCGGACCGGTCGAAGCGCCGCGAGGCGCGCTGGCGCACTACATCAAAATCAAGGACACTCGGATCGACGCCTATCAGGCGGTGGTGCCGACGACTTGGAACGCCAGTCCGCGTGATGCGAAGGGACAAATCGGCGCGTACGAAGCGGCACTGATGAATACGCCGATGGCCGATCCGCAAAAACCGCTGGAAATTCTGCGGACGATCCACAGCTTTGATCCCTGCCTGGCTTGCGCGACGCATGTGATGACCGAAGAAGGCGAGGAATTGGTCAAAGTTCAGGTACGTTGAGGAGACGGTCATGAAGATTGAGAAATACTCAGGACGCGTCATTGAAGGTGAAGGGCCGGTCGAGAACATCTATGTCTACGAGGCTCCGGTGCGGATATGGCACTGGATCACCGTACTGATGATGATTCCGCTGGTAGTGACCGGTTATCTGATAGCAGAACCGCCGCTGTCTGTGGGAGGAGAAGCGACTTTCATCTATGGGTTCGCCTGGATCAGGATCATCCATTTTTCCTGTGCGATGATTTTTGCCATAGCGCTCATCATGCGGATTTACTGGGCGATTGTCGGTAACTACCATGCCCGTGAACTTTTCCTGCCGCCGGTTTGGAGGCTGGTGTGGTGGAGGGGGATATTCGGTCAAGCGGCTTATTACCTTTTCCTCAGGAAAGACTCGGATTCTTGGGTCGGGCATAACCCGTTGGCGCAGATAGCGATGTTTTCAATGTTCGTGCTGGGAGCGCTGCTGATTACCGTAACCGGCTTTGCGCTGTTTGCCCAGCAGTGGGCATGGGGCGTAAGCTGGATGAAGATGTTCGGTTGGGTGCATGTCCTGTTCGGCGAACCGCAGGCGGTGCGCACTGTTCACCATCTGACGATGTACTATTTATTGGCGTTCTCCATTGTTCACATGTACATGGTGTTCCGCGAGGACATCATGGGCAAGGAAACCGTGATCAGCACCATGGTCAATGGTATCCGCGCGTTCAAGGTCAAAGAACATTGATTCGTGTTTTTTCAGCAAAAAAGCCGGCGTATGCCGGCTTTTTTATACCCGTCGTTTGCTGTGAGGGTACTAAAATAATAAAATTTCCCTGTTGCCCTGGATAACTGTTTTCATGATTCTCAAACTGCCGACCGCGTTGACCTGGTTTCGAATCGTCCTGATTCCTGTTTTGGTCGCGATCTATTATATGCCAGAAGCATGGATGGTGCCTGAGGCTCGTAACTGGTTGGGGGCGACGATTTTTGTGATGGCGGCGCTGACCGATTGGTTTGACGGTTACCTTGCGCGGGCGCTGGGGGCGACCAGCGCGTTCGGCGCTTTTCTCGATCCGGTGGCCGACAAATTAATCGTGGCGGCAGCGTTGATTTTGCTGGTGCAACTGGAACGGGCGGAATCGTTTCTGGCCGTGATCATTATCGGCCGCGAAATTACGATCTCGGCATTGCGCGAATGGATGGCGCAACTTGGGAAGGTCAAGAGTGTTGCGGTGATGATGATCGGCAAGATTAAGACGGTGGCGCAGATGGTGGCGATCACGGCGCTGCTGTTGCATGAGCCGGTGATTCCGCATGTCTCGACCCCCTTGGTGGGAACCGTGGCGTTATGGATTGCTGTTATCTTGACGTTGTGGTCGATGTTTCATTACCTGCGACTTGCTGCGCCGCATCTCAAAAACAAGCCGCCGGCGTGATCGAAAAACAACAAGGTGTCAGGCAAAAAGAAAAGTTGCGCTTGCCTGCTATCGAAAAATCCGTTAAGGTGCGTCCTATGCGTTGTTTTTACAGCTTTGCCTTTGCGGCAACCGTCTCATCACACGGCTTTTCGAAGTCGTTAGCCTGCCGTTTGCTCGGCGGGCTGCTTCTGCTGCGCCTCGCGCGCGCCTAAATTTATCCTTCCCCTGCTGATTTTTGCGAGTACCTTTTCAAAAGAAGGGTGCGGTGTTTTTAATTTATTTCATTGAGTGATCCCCATGAAAACTGTTGCGAAGTCTCATTCCCCTGGCGAAATTTCCTCCAAGTACCAGCCGTTTGCGCCGATTCCATTGGGCGACCGGGCTTGGCCCGGTCGAACGATTACCAAGGCGCCCATTTGGTGCAGCGTCGATCTGCGCGACGGCAATCAGGCATTGATTGAACCGATGGACAGTGCCCGCAAGATGCAACTCTATCGGTTGTTGATCAAAATGGGCTACAAGGACATCGAGGTGGGTTTTCCGTCAGCCTCGCAAACCGATTACGATTTCGTTCGCAAGCTGATCGACGAACAACTTATTCCCGATGATGTGACGGTGCAGGTGCTGACCCAGTCGCGTGAATCGTTAATCCGCAAGACGTTTGAATCGTTGAAAGGCGCAAAATGCGCTATCGTGCATTTGTACAATTCGACATCGATGGCACAGCGGCGCGTCGTGTTCCGAACGGATCGTCAAGGTGTGATTGATCTCGCGGTATCGGGGGCAGAGATGCTTCGCGACATCGCTCGTGAATACCCGGAAACCGACTGGCGGTTTGAGTATTCGCCGGAAAGTTTTACGGCAACCGAACTGGATTTCGCCGCCGAGGTTTGCAACGCGGTGGCCGACGTTTGGCAGCCGACGCCGCAGAAAAAAATCATCATCAATCTACCGGCGACCGTCGAAGTGGCGACCCCCAACGTTTACGCTGACCAGATCGAGTGGATGGGACGGCATCTGATTCGTCGCGACAGCATCGTTCTGTCGGTGCATCCGCATAACGACCGTGGTTGTGC
>JAISPI010000167.1 GCA_031275075.1 Burkholderiales bacterium
AAAAGAATGTAGCTGGCGATGCTGACGATTAACGCGCAAGCAACGATTTTAATGATGCGCAACCAAAATGTACGATGGCTGATGTTGTGCGCACGAGCGACGAAAAGGCTGATGCCGACGATCAGCAGGAACGAGGTGACGATCAATGTGCGGGTGGTGGTCCAGAACGGATCGCGGTAGAAGTCGGCTTTGATGAGTTTGAACCATTGCAGGTCAAAGCAGAAGTGATAAACAATCATTGCACATAGCGCCAACCCGCGGCTGATGTCGAGCCAGGGAAGGCGGTGCGAAACGGTTGTTTTGTTCATGCGGTGCATCCCTCTCCCCAACCCCTCTCCCGCAAGCGGGAGAGGGGAGGTATCTATTTCATTTCCAGAATATAACTGCCCTGCGCGTCCGGCTGACCGGTGGCCGATAGCCATTGCAGCAGTGCTTCCGGTGTATTGGGGCGCGGTGTAATTTTTAACGTGCCGCGCGCCGGTTTTCCGGATGTGTCTGTCTGAAAGTTACCGTCGAGCGACACAACGCCGCCTTCGTTTTTGATGACGCTCTGGCTACCGTTCGGGCGGTTATCGACGTTGAACGTGACGTTACCAAGATCGACCGGTATTTCCTGGAACACCAACTGCGCGTTCTGCCAGCGTCCCGAAATTTGACCTTCCTGTCCGTTTTCATGCAACAGCAGAGACGGCGTATCAATGATCAGCGCTCCCTCCATTGCCTGTATCATTTCCGGCGGTAGCATGGGTTGCAGCACGGCAGCCGAGGTGTGTAGCGACAAACCGTCAAGCCAGAGGCCTTTTTTGCTGAGTGCCAGTGCGCCGGTCAGGCGTGGCGTGGTTTCATCGGCAAGCAGCCGCCAGCGTGCCATGCCTTCAAACAGGGCAGAGGGTTCAAAACGCCAGCGCAACGGTGTGACGACGGCGCCCCGTTCCATATGCGTTAACATGCCGTTGCCGTTCCACAGTGTTCCGGCGGTTTCGGTCAACCGCCATTTGCCACGCGAGGCACGGTCGAGGCCGCTGTCGAGCAACGACGCCGGCGCGAAAAAAATTAGCGCGGCGACGATCAACAGCAGGATGGGAAAAATTTTCAGAAATGTGCGCATAATAAAAATTCAGCGAAAATTCAGGGGGAATTCAGGGAGAAGAACGCGCAAGAATAAGGTCGGCGCGTAGCTGCCTGCCGGCGTGTTTGCCGGTGGTATCGGCCAGCGGTGTTAATGTGGCAGCCGTCACATAAAAATGTTCTTCGCGCTGCAAGGTTTCAAGCCATTGCACAAGTGTACCGAACGATAATGCCGAGAAGGTGATGGAGGCTGTATTTTGTTGAACGTCGAGCGTCACGATTGCCGTGGCAATATTAAAACGCGCGGCGGCACGTTCGATGGCGGCACGGGTGTCGGCGGTGGAGGGTGTTGCGGTTTGGCGGTTCAAACCGGCGCTTTCGTCGAATTGCCGTTGCGCCTGCTCAAGTTGCGCGCGGGCAAACGGCAGTTCGCGTTGCAGATGTTGCAGATGTTGCGTCAACGGCAGCCAGAGCCACAGCCACAATAGGGCGGCAACGACGAGTACGGCCAGCACGATGATGGTATGCCGTTCACGGCGCGGACGTTGTTGCCATTGCAGGCGCCAGCGTTCGAGGGTGGGCGGGATGGTTGTCACGGTGCGCGCTCCTGCAATTGAATGCGTAACCGGTAACCGGTAGCAGTGCTGCCGCTCATGGTTTGTAGACCGGCGCGGTGCAAATTCGTTTCCAGTGTTTTTTGCGAGGCTGCATCGAGCGGTGTGCATTCGAATGTCCAAGCGCGGTCAGCATAAACGGCGTTACGCAGTGTTCCCGGTGACAGGGCTTGCAAGGATGGCGCTGCGCGCGCCAGCAACGGCAAGGCATCATCAGGCGCGGGCAGGCCGGCACGGTGGCGCGTTTCGGCGTAGGCGCGAGACCATTGCGTTGCAATCGCCGCCGCTGTTGTTTTTTCAGACAGACCGGCTTCGGCAGCCAACGCTTGCCAGCCGCGCGAAATTTGCCAGCGTTGCCACCACGCCGAACTCCAGGCAACGGTGGTGGCGGCGATGTGAAGGGTGAGTGCTACACCGACCAGCATGGCGGCGGTTCGCCAGCCAGTGTTTGAAGCGCGTAGTACTGAAGCGCGTGATGCGGACGATGCCTTGGATTCGATGGACGGCAAGAGTTCGGTGGCTTGGTCGAACAGCGCCGGTTCCGCTTGTGTCCAACGCCAAGGCGGTTCGACGACGAGGCGACAGGTGTTGGTTTGTTTTAATGAGGACAAGGTTTCGGCAGACAGCGCCGCATGGATGCGCAGCGTTTTCGGCGGCGTGGCTTCGGCAGCCAGCGCCAGCGCCAGTTCAGGCGGCATTTCGTGGTTCGCGGAGGGAAGATCAAGCGCGAATGCGCTGCCGCCGTTGTTACGGTCACGACGCACGAAGCCGTGACCACTTTGTGAGACACACCAGTGCCAGGTATCGGCGGCTGCATCAATCAGTTCTGTTTCGCTGAATGCGCGGGCTATACCGAGTTGGCGCAGTGTTTCCAGCAGCGTTTGTTCGACCAGGGTGACACGCACCCAGCCGTCCCGCTGTTGCGGGCCGATGGTGATGCGCTGGGCGGACAACGGCGTCGCCAGCCGGTCTTCGAGTTGCAGGCGAATGGCGCCGTCGAGGCGTGAGGCCGATAACGGCGGCAGTTTGAACGCCAGCAGTGGCGCCAGATCGGCGGCGAGTACGGCTTCGCGCTTGGCGCCGCGCGGCCAGTGTTCGGCGGTGTCGCGTCCTTCACGAATACAACCGCCGCGTTCATCGAACAACGCCCAGCCAAAAGCACGGATGCTGGAAGCAGCCGGCGAGGAGTCGAAGAAAATACGAAGGACGGTCATCAGGATTCAAGAACGCATGGAATGCTTAATCCATCATTCTACCGTTTTCCAGACGATTTCCGGCCAACGTTTGGCATCACGGCGCAGCAATGCCTGTGCTTGTGCGCGGGCGTCACCCTGACGGGCGCGTACGGCGACCAAAAAATAACGGCTGCTGACGCCCAATCCTTCCTCGTTGAAGGTATGAGCACCGGATGGCAACCGGCGGTGAAACTCCGCCAGCGAATAAAATGGCTGCTGATCGCGTTCCGCCAGAATTTTGTTGAGATCGTCATCACTGATGTCGGTGAACACTGCTTTCAATGTATCGCGGTCTGCTGTGTTGATGTTGAGCGGCGTCGGTTCCGGTAGCGCCGTGAGGTGAGGCGCCAGTTTGACCATGGCGGCAGCAGGCAAGGCGAGGTCGCCGAGATCAAAGAGCGGCGGCAGCGCGGGAGGGTTGGTTGTTTGGGTATCGCTGAGGCTGGCGCTGTAGTAAGCAAAAAGCGCCTGACGCGCTTTGTCGTCGAGTCCCAGTTGACGGCACAGGCGGTTGAAGCGTTCATGGTCAGCGCGTTTTGAATGGGAAGTCGGCAACAGGTTATTAAGGTTGAAACGGCCTTGCAGATCGACAATGCGGCCTTCGATGGAGCCGTTTTCAATCGGTGTCGGCGGCAATGGGAACGCCCACGTTTGTTTCAGATGGACAGTAGCATCGCTGTGACGCGCATCTTGAAAGAGCATGTGACGCGCCCATTGCACTCCGGCATCAGCGAGCGCCTGTGCCTGTGCATGATCGCGTTTCGCGTTGACGTTGGCCAGCCAGCGTTGTTCGTTAACAATCAGCGTTACGGCAACAGCCGCAGCCAGTGCCGCGACCAGCATTGCGATGATCAGCGCGGCACCGCGATGGAGAAAGGCACGCGTTTTCATTGCAGGACGAACACGCGTTCAATAACAGCGCCGTCGACAGCGGCCAGTTGCACACGCACGGCACGGGGCAGTGCGGCTTCACCAAGACGCGGCCATTCGTCGATCCAGTCGCCGTTTTTGGTCAAATAATCGAACCGGAAATGGGCAATGCCGTCGAGCAACAGATAACGCTGTGGTGTGGCGTTTGGCGCGTTGTCGTACGCTGGCCAATAAAGTATTTCAAGCGCGCCGCCGCGTTCACTTTTTTGCCAGACATAGGCCATTCGTTGCCCGTACGCAGTGTTGACAGCGGTCGGCAAGTTCGGCGCAGCGCGGGCGAATTGCAATTCGACACGATGCTGCGGTTCATGTTGTCCTGACCATGGCGGGAGAAAACGTTTGCCTTCGGTAAGCGGTCGCGGTAATGCCTTCCGGACATCGGCCTCAATCCGGGTAAAAACCTGCTCAATGGCGCGCCAGTGAGCGGCTTCTTGGGTCAGCCGTTGTTCACCGTCCGCCAATGCGCCGGTGGCACGGTAGGCAAGCACCGAAATCACGCCAAAAATCATCAACGCAATCAGAATTTCGATGAGCGTAAACCCACGGCAGGGTTTCATCGCGTCTCCTCTTCTTCCGGTTGCGGCGGAATGCCGAGATAGCTGTTCAAACGCGCTAATTCGTAATTGGGCACTTGCGTTTCGACAACGCGAATGTCAATTTTGTGCCAAGCCGGATTGGGCGTGGTGCTGACCGTTTGTTGCCAAGCAAAAACAATACCGGCTTGCGATACCTGACCATGACTGATTCCAATGGGCGGCAGTTCGAGCAGCAGTTGCGCTTCGGCCAACCGATTCTCTGCCACCCATAACGCCAACGTGCGCAGTTTCAACTGATTGGCGTTATCAGCGCTTTGGTTTAACGCACGCAATCCAGCGGCCAACGCCACAGCGACGATGGCGAGTGCGACAAGAATTTCAATGAGCGTGAAGCCCGAAAGTGTTGGGCGTTTCAAGGCGTTGCTCCTAACGCTTCGGGCAGTGTGGCAAAAATGCGCCCCAGCGGGTCGCCATTCAACTGAAGAAACCACCCGATGCCGCGTAATTCGAGCGCATACGGTTCAAAACGCCCTGACGGTAGCAGTGGGACGATGGCGTCGGCGGTGAGCGGTTGACCCGCATAATGCAACGGGCGCAAGGTGAGATCACCAGACAGCCGGTGCGCGGCAAGCGGCGCATCATCAGCGATGGCGCGCCAGGAAACATTTTTGCCGGCATCTCCGGGGATTGTCCAAAACCGCCAGCCACGGCCATCAGGAAGCGCCGAGATACCGACGATTTCATGGCGAAAACGGGCGCGGTCGGCGGCGTATTCGAGCGCGCCCGTGAGTCGCTGCGCCTCGCGCTGCAACGTGTTGCGTTCGTCGCTACCGATAGCCAGCGTGATCAATCCGGCGACAACCGCCAGAATGACCAAAACAATGAGGATCTCGACCAGAGTGAAACCGCA
>JAISPI010000183.1 GCA_031275075.1 Burkholderiales bacterium
TACATCGGTTTCGTTACGTGTGTGTCGCAGATTTTCGCGTTGCGTCATCTCGTTGTGCGACTGCATTTGCGCTTCAGCGATTTCAACAGCGATCAATTCACGCTGTTCGGCTTCCTGTGCTTCCAAGGTTTTCAGTTCTTCGCTGTCGTGCGTAAGCTGCGCTTTACGGCTGGCGAATGCTTCTGCCTCTTTGCGCAATTGCGCCAGTTCCAGTTCGAGGTTGTGGCAACGTTTTTGTTGTGATGCCAGCGCTACCTGTTGGTTTTGTTCGTTCCGCTGTGCATTGGCCAGCGCTTCTTCGGCTTGATCAAGCGCCTGACGGGCTTCTTGTGCTTGCGCGTCGGCCAACGCGATGTGTTCATCGAGTTGTGCCAGCTCACGTTGGCGAACGATGACGCCGTGCAGTTCACTGTCGGGCGCAAACACGGTAACGCTTTGCGCGGTAATGATATGGCCTTGCGGAATCACAAAACTGCCGCCGGGTGGCAGGTCGGCTCTGTCGGTCAGCGCTTGTGCCAGCGAATCGCGGCAACGCACGCCGTACAACATATCGGCGAGCATCTGCGCAAAGCGGGAATCCTTGATGCGCAGTTTGTGGTACAGCGCATCGTTCGACGGTGAGACATGCGCAGCACCGGAGCGTTGCGCGGAAAACACGGTGATTTTCGGCGCGGTGTCGCCGTTATCGAGCCAATGCGCGACATCGGCAAGTGAATCGAGTTCCAGCGCATTCAGGCGTTCACGCAGGGCGGCTTCCAGCGCGTCTTCCCAACCGGTTTCGATGTCGAGTTTCTGCCACAGCCGGGCGGCTTCGTTCAATCCTTTTTGTGTCAGCCAGGCATCGGTATCGGGTTGTCCGATTTTGGCCTGTAACGACGCCAGCGCCTGATGGCGAGCGGTATGGTCGGTGAGCGCCTTACTTTGTTTCTGCCAATGGGCGAGCGCCTCGCGCTGTTGCACTTGCAGCGTTTGCGCATTTTGCTGCAAATCGGTCAATGCTTGCTGCTGGTTTTGCCACTCAGCGGTTTCTTGCGCAAGTTGTTCTTCAACATCGGAAACGGCCACCACACCCGGTCCGCTCATCGCGGTGAGTTCCGCTTCCAGTTTTTCACGGCGTTGCCGCAAGCGGTCGGTGGTACGCAGACTGTTGTCGCGGCGGGTTTCGGCGACGCGCACGGTTTGCTCCAGTTGCGCCATCTGTTGTTGTAGTTCGTTAAACCGTTGTACGGCCTCCCGCACGGCAGTTTCCAGCGCCGGTAGCGCGGCCTGTGCGTTACGTTCTTCTTCTTGCGCGTGCTCATGCGCAGACAAGGCATTTTCAAGCGCGGTTTCCAATGTCGACTGTTCACCGTCGAGCTGCGTCTCTTGTGTGGCCAGCACACCGATCTGCTCGTGAATGTGTTCGACCTGCTGGGCGATCCGTGTTTCATTTTCACGGGCAAACGCCAATTGTTGTTCCAACCGGGTGACTTCCGAGTTGGCGGCGTAGAAAGCGCCTTGCTTGTCGTGCAGCGCGTCGCCGGCAGCGTAATGTGTATCACGCAGATGTTCGAGCTTGACTTCAATCGCGCGGATGTCGCTCTGCGCAGCCTCGAAAGCAACGGCCAGACTGGCAACTTCGAGTTGGCAGCGTTCGCGTGTTTTTGCGGCGTCCTGTTGCTTTGAATACCACAACATATGTTGGGCGTTCTTCAGGCGCGATTCGTAATCGCGGTATTCGGCGGCGACTTTGGCTTGCGCATTGAGATGCGTCAACTGATTGCCAAGCTCATGCTGGATGTCTTCGATGCGCGATAAATTTTCGCGGGTATCGGACAGACGGCCTTCGGTTTCCTTGCGGCGCTCTTTGTATTTGGAGACACCGGCGGCTTCTTCGAGAAAGACGCGCAATTCTTCCGGCTTTGCTTCAATCACGCGCGAAATCATACCTTGCTCGATGATCGCGTAAGCGCGCGGGCCCAGGCCGGTGCCGAGAAAAAGATCATGAATGTCGCGGCGGCGCACTGGAATGTTATTGATGTAATAAGTGCTGTCGCCGTCACGGGTCAGTACGCGTTTGATTGACAGTTCGGTGTACTGTCCCCACTGGCCACCGATACGACCGGCGCTGTTATCGAAATGCAGTTCAACCGAAGCACGCGAAATCGGCTTGCGGTCACCGGCGCCGTTGAAGATCACATCCTGCATCGATTCGCCGCGCAATGCCGAGGCTTTCGATTCACCGAGTACCCAGCGCACCGCATCGATCACGTTGGATTTGCCGCAACCGTTAGGACCGACAATACCGACCAATTGACCGGGGGTGCCGATGGTGGTCGGATCGACGAACGATTTGAAGCCGGAGAGTTTGATATGGGTTAGACGCAAAGCGGGCCTCTTGAAGCAAAACACGAGCAAACAGCAGACAGGCAAGCAGCGGCGAAAACAGTGCTGCGGAGCTTGACGGAAGCGGGAATTATAACGGAAGCGCTGGCCGCGCTTTGGGGTAAGAACGGCGGCTGTAAGCGAGTACCGACGGGATAAATCTGTGGATAACTATATTTTAGATTGTGAATAACGTTGGGGAAGAAATGATGCCGAAAGCAAAAAGCGTGTATATCCGACTGTTTTACAAAGGTTTATTGGGCTGCTTTCGTCTTTATGATTTTGGCGTTATTTTGTTGATATGTTTTGCCTATCAATACCACCCATAGATAATTATTAAAAAATTCAACTAAATATAGTAGACTAATCCTCCGGTTGCCGTTTTATCAGCGCCACCGTAGAGTACCGCTGTGGCCATGTCCGGAGCATTGCGACCATCTCTCTTTTTGTTTTCGAGGTCTTCATGTCTGTATCTGTAACATCCCCACCAACAACGTTCGCGTCTTTTTCTTCTGCTTCCTCCTCCCCGGCAACGACAAAATCCCCCGATCCGCGCTACGCCCAGTATCAGGTGATCCGCCGTAACGGGTCGGTGGTCAGCTTCGAGCCGGGCAAAATCGCGATGGCGGTGATCAAGGCGTTTCTGGCTGTACGCGGCGAGCAGACCGCTGCCAGCGCGGCGATGCGCGATCAGGTCGCCAAGCTGACGGAAACGGTGGTTCATGCGTTGATGCGCCGAAAACCAGAAGGCGGTTCAATTCATATCGAGGAAATTCAGGATCAGGTCGAACTGGCGCTGATGCGCGGCGGCGAGCATGAAGTAGCGCGCGCTTATGTGCTGTACCGCGAACGGCGGGCGCAGGAACGCGCGGCAGCAGCGCAGGCGGCTGCGGTGAAAACGGTCGCGCCGGAATTGCATGCCATCGAAGACGGCGCGTCGAGGCTGCTCGACAGAGCGCGGCTTGAACACCTGATTCGTTCTTCGTGCGAAGGGCTGGCGGCGACCGAGCCGGAGCGCATTCTGAAAGCGACACTCAAAGATTTGTACGATGGTGTGCCGATGGCCGAAGTGCGCAAGGCGGTGGTGCTGGCTGGTCGCACGTTGATCGAAAAAGATCCGGTGTATTCCTATGTGACGGCGCGGTTGCTGCTCGACTCGCTGCGCTTCGAGGCGCTTGGTGTGGCGGCAACGCAAGCCGACATGGCGCAGCAGTACCCGGCGTATTTCCCGAAGTTCATCGCGCACGGCATCAAGATCGGTCTCCTGAACAAGGAGCTGGCGACTTTCGATCTCGCTAAACTCGGCGCTGCGTTGAAGCCGGAGCGCGATTTGCAATTCGGCTATCTCGGTTTGCAAACGCTGTACGACCGCTATTTTTTGAACGACCCCTATGATCGCAGCCGCGAACACAACCGCCGTTTTGAGTTGCCGCAGTGTTTCTTCATGCGGGTGGCGATGGGGCTGGCGTTGAAAGAGAAAGACCGCACCGTTCGTGCCATCGAGTTCTATAACTTGCTGTCGTCGTTCGACTTCATGAGTTCGACGCCGACGCTGTTCAATTCGGGTGCGCAACGCTCACAACTGTCGTCGTGCTATTTGACGACCGTTTCCGACGACCTCGACGGCATCTACGAAGCGATTAAAGAAAATGCACTGCTGTCGAAATTTGCCGGCGGGCTGGGCAACGACTGGACCAACGTACGGGCGATGGGTTCGCACATCAAGGGCACCAATGGCCGTTCGCAAGGCGTCGTTCCGTTCTTGAAAGTGGTCAACGATACGGCGGTGGCGGTAAATCAGGGCGGTAAGCGCAAGGGCGCGGTGTGTTGTTACCTCGAAAGTTGGCACCTCGACATCGAAGAATTCCTCGAACTGCGCAAGAACACCGGCGATGACCGCCGCCGTACGCACGATATGAACACAGCCAACTGGATTCCCGATCTGTTCATGAAGCGGGTGATGGAAAACGGCGAATGGACGTTGTTTTCGCCGTCCGACGTGCCTGACTTGCACGATCTGTGGGGCAAAGCATTTGAGGAAGCATACACCGCCTACGAAGCCAAAGCGGAACGCGGCGAAATCAGGCTCTTCAAAAAACTGCCCGCCGTGCAGTTGTGGCGCAAAATGCTGTCGATGCTGTTCGAAACCGGCCACCCTTGGATCACGTTCAAAGACCCTTGCAATGCGCGTTCGCCGCAGCAACACATCGGCGTCGTTCACAGTTCCAATCTGTGTACCGAGATTACGCTGAATACCGGCCCCGATGAAATCGCTGTCTGTAACTTGGGTTCGATCAACCTCGTCGCGCATATGAAGAAAGAGGATGGCGGCTGGCAGCTTGACCTCGACAAGTTGAAGCGGACGGTGAGCATCGCGATGCGCATGCTCGACAATGTGATCGACATCAATTACTACGCTGTTGATAAAGCGAAAAACGCTAATCTGAAACATCGTCCTATCGGTCTCGGTCTGATGGGGTTTCAGGATTGTCTGCATCTGATGCGCGTGCCGTATGCGTCGGATGCCGCAGTGCGTTTTGCCGACACCTCGATGGAGGCGATCTGCTATTACGCCTACTGGGCGTCGAGCGAATTGGCGCAGGAACGCGGCGTTTATTCGAGCTACAAAGGCAGCCTGTGGGATCGCGGCATCCTGCCGCATGACTCGATGGCGCTGCTGAAGGACACGCGCGGCGGCTACCTTGAAGTCGATACTTCTTCGACGCTCGACTGGAAAGCATTGCGCAAGCAGATCAAGACACACGGGATGCGCAACTCGAACTGCGTTGCCATCGCGCCGACGGCGACAATCTCGAACATCATCGGCGTGTCACAGTCGATCGAACCGGACTATCAAAACCTCTACGTCAAATCGAACCTGTCTGGTGAATTTACCATTGTCAACGAGCAACTGGTGAACGATTTGAAAGAACTGGATTTGTGGGACGACGTGATGGTTGCCGACCTTAAATACTTCGATGGCTCGTTGGCGAAGATCGAGCGCGTACCGTCGCACTTGCGCGAACTGTACGCAACGGCGTTCGAAGTTGACCCGCGCTGGATTGTCGAAGCGGGTTCGCGGCGGCAGAAATGGATTGATCAATCGCAAAGTCTCAACATCTATATGGCGGGAGCGTCCGGAAAAAAACTCGACGATACTTACAAACTCGCCTGGACGAAGGGGCTGAAAACGACGTACTACTTGCGGTCGTTGGCCGTCAGTTCCGCCGAAAAATCGACCGGTCGCGGCGGTGAACTGAACGCGGTGTCGGCGCATGCGCCGGCTGCCGCTGTGGAAGAAGTGCCGAAATTCTGCGCAATTGACGATCCAGAGTGCGAAGCCTGCCAATGATTGGATTTAACCGCAGAGAAGCAAAGGGCTTAAAGGTTTTGAGTTTTTTGCGTGCGGTTACTTACAACGTTACTTTATTAAGATAAGTTTTATTGCTGAACAATGTAGGAGAATACCATGTTGACTTTTGAAGAAGTGGCCGCGCCAAGTGCGGTTGACCGTGCATTGGCCGAGGCCGCCGCCAAACATATCGAAACCCGTCGCGTGCGCGTCGAAGACAAATTCATCATCAACGGCAAGGCCGACGTCAACCAGCTCGTGCCGTTCAAATACAACTGGGCATGGGACAAGTACCTTGCCGGATGTGCGAATCACTGGATGCCGCAGGAAGTGAACATGCAGCGCGATATCGAACTTTGGAAAAACCCGAACGGGTTGACCGACGATGAGCGATTGATCGTGATTCGCAACCTTGGCTTTTTTTCAACCGCCGATTCTCTGGCGGCAAATAACATCGTGCTCGGCACCTACCGCCATATCACTGCGCCGGAGTGTCGCCAATACCTATTGCGGCAGGCGTTCGAGGAAGCGATTCATACGCACGCCTATCAGTACATCGTCGAGAGCCTTGGCCTCGATGAAGGCGAAATCTTCAACGCTTATCACGAGATCAAGTCGATTGCGGAAAAAGACGAATTCCTGATGCCGTTCATCGAGACGTTGACCAATCCCGACTTCAGAACCGGAACGGCCGAAAACGATCAGAAGCTATTGAAGTCATTGATTGTTTTCGCCTGCATTATGGAAGGGCTGTTCTTTTACGTCGGCTTTGTACAAATCCTGGCGCTTGGCCGTCAGAACAAACTGGTCGGCGCATCTGAACAGTATCAATACATCCTGCGCGACGAGTCGATGCACTGCAACTTCGGCATCGATATGATCAACACCATCAAACTCGAAAATCCGCATTTGTGGATAGCGGAATTCAGACAGGAAATCGGCGACCTCATCAGAAAGGCGGTCGATCTCGAATACGCTTACGCTGAAGACACGATGCCGCGTGGCGTACTGGGGCTCAACGCGCCGATGTTCAAGGAGTACCTGCGCTTCATTGCCAACCGGCGTTGTCAGCAAATCGGCCTCGACCAACTTTTCCCCGGTGCCGATAATCCGTTCCCTTGGATGTCGGAAGTCATCGATTTGAAGAAGGAAAAGAATTTCTTCGAAACGAGAGTGACTGAATACCAGACGGGTGGGACGTTGAGCTGGGATTGATTTTTGTCCTCCTCCCGTGTTTTTCTTCTCTCTCGCGAGGTTTTGGTTTCAAGGACGAAGATCGAATATCATTGCCGCTGGGGTTGTCGGAAGCGGAACTTCAGCAACGCTTCATCCATGAATCACGCTGGATACCGAAGATTGCGATGCGCGAGATCGTTTATCCGGCTTATCCGGGATTTTTCCAGAGGAGAGAAATGCTGCCGCATCGAATGATGAGCGCAATGGCTTGTCCGATTTACCAATGCGGCGTAGATTGGAACATGGAAAAACAACAACAAGCGCGAAGAGCTGTAGAGACGGTATTAATACAAGAAGGGGTAGGCATGGATAGGGAAATAACCTCGTTTGGGTATAACTGGCAAGGATGGAGATTGCCGCAATGAAAAGAAAAATATTGATGCTAATGGCGTTGTGCGCATCACTGACGGGATGCGCGACGACGGAGAGAGTAGCGGGTGAATATGCATTGCAATTGAGCAATATGGAAGAGGCCGACATCTTTGCATGGATACAACTGGATAATAAAAAACACTGGGGTGGAAGTAGGGTTGTTCTTGTTGGAAAAAGAGGAAGGTCATATGGGGCGTTGGCTGTTTTTAGTGGCAACCCCATGCCTTGGCCAAAGCGTTTGACGGTGCGCTGGGAATTGGAGGGTATCAAAGGGATGCGTGAGCAGGAGATGGACTTGTCGTTGTACCCTTTGAAATTGGATGGAACGCCCTCAGATAAACCTTATTTATACTTTGTTTTTTTTGAGGATCGGGTTCTTGCGTTTGGTTTGGACGGATGGATTAGTCGCGAAATTGAAGACAAGGCAAAGATTGAATACGAAGCAGCCCGCGCAGCGGGTGTTCCCGGAGCGCGTATAGTCGCGTCACAAGAAGAAGAAAAAAAGCTGGTTTCGGAAGAACGCCGTCCGCAACCGAACGCCAAGACAGACGTTGACAGCGAAAAAAACTTGCCGCCATTCCCGACCTGCAAGGATGTTGACGATTGCGTTCGTCTTGCCGTATTGGAAAACAGTGTCTTTGTTGAAGCCTGCGGCACTGTGGCGCCGGAAATCAAAAAAGAGATGCAAAACGCTTTTGCAAACTGGGTTGTGCTGAAACTGCCAATCCCCGGCCTTCAACAAACGTTGTCTCCTGACAATCCAGATCGGGCGAACCTGTTGGCGCACATACTGCCGTATCTTAAAAAAATACCCTCGCACGAAATGTCTATTGAGTGCGGAGGGCGATACGCCATGATGAAAAACCCTGAGCCAACCATATTGAGCGACGCTGCTTCTTTACCGAAAGACGTCCTTAAACGCTATCAGCGTTGAGATTGCGTTTTTTCTCCCCTCGCCCGCTTGCGGGAGAGGGGAGGGGGAGAGGGAAAAACAAACATTCGTCCCCTCTCTCCCGGCCTCTCTCCCTCAAGGGGAGAGAGGAGAAAACGGCGTCATTCTGCGCGAAGCGAAGTGTGTCATCCTGCG
>JAISPI010000122.1 GCA_031275075.1 Burkholderiales bacterium
ACAGGGATCAGGCCATCAGACCGATAATCGGCAAAACCGAAGCCGATCAGAACCAAGCCAGCAAGGGATAGAATCGAATAAACGGCCTTATAAGGGTTTTCACCCATCCGTTTCAGCAATGGTAATTGTATTTTGTGTACTGTTTTTAAGCTGTGTACGCTAAAGAACAGCACAAGTCCCAGAACCATAAGCACCATATTCACGCTTTCCTTGCGCTGTATCAGCGCGTTGCCGCTCGACCGCGGTCGAACGCTTGCGCGTTCAGCTCGGCAAGCGCCGGTTTTCTGATGCGGAACCGTTCAACGATATGTTGCTTGAGCATTTCCGGCGCAAACGGCAGGTCTTCGGAAATGGCGCCCATCATGACGGTGTTGACCAAACGTTTGTCGCCCAGTTCGAGGGCGATGGCGCTTCCGTCGAAGTCGTGGACACGTATGCCCTGTTTACGGATTTCGTCTACCGGATGAGGCGGATAGGGAAAGAGTCCAAGCGTGACGATAGGCGGTTCCAAATGGAGGCGGTTGACCATTGCGACGCCGTCCGGGCGCAGATAATGGCACCAGCGCATTGCTTCGGCGGCTTCAAAAGCGACGAGAATGTCGGCTTCACCGCAGGCGATTTCCGGAGAAAGAACTTTTGGGCCGAAGCGGACATGCGATGACACCACACCGCCACGTTGCGCCATTCCGGCCATTTCGGTTTTTTTGGCGTCGTAGCCTTGCGAGATCGCCGTTTCACACAAAACTTCAGAGGCGGTCATAACGCCTTGACCGCCGACGCCGACGACGAGAATGTTGACGATACGTTGGTTGTTGTTCATTGTTTTTCTCCGGGGAGGGAAACGGTACTGACCGTTGCCGGTGTGGCGTGACGGATGGCGTTGGGCGCGCAAGGTTGCAGGCACAGGCCGCAGCCGGTGCAGGCCACCGTTTCGATGCGGGTAAACGCAAGCTCCACTTCTTTGCCGGAAGGTTTGATCACTTTTTCGCGGCGTGTTACGTGGATCGCCGGACAGCCGACTTCAACGCAGTTGCCGCAGCCGGTACACAGCGATTCGTCAACCTCGTAAGGTTTTAAGGTTTGGTAAAAGCGGGTTAGCACACAAGGCTGATTGGTGATAATGACCGAGGGGCCGTTGTGTTTGATTTCTTCCCGCAAGGTCTTGAACAGAACGGGAAGCAGGTAAGGATCGACAACGTGGATGTGCTCAGGGGGGATGCCGAGGGATTCGACCACTTTGGCGAAGTCGATTCGCGGCGCTTCCTCGCCGTGGATGTCGCGCCCGCTGGCGGGGTTGTCTTGTCCTCCGGTCATGCCAACGGTGCGGTTGTCGAGCAAAAGAACTGTGACGTTACCGCGGTTGTAAGCGATGTCGAGCAAGCCTTGCATGCCCATGTGCATGAAGGTGGAGTCGCCAATGACGGCGATGATGTTTTTCTTTTCATCGTCCGGGCCACGCCCTTTGTCCATACCGAGCGCCATGCCCATCGAAGCGCCCATGCAAATGGTGGTGTCGAGCGCTCGCCAAGGGTGGCCGGCGCCGAGGGTGTAGCAGCCGATGTCGCCCATGACGATAACGTTACGCAATTGCGAGAGGGTGTAATACGCGCCCAAGTGAGGACAGGCCGCGCACATCGTCGGCGGACGCGGGAAAACAGGCAGCGGCGCGGATAAGGGCGTGGCGGTTTTGGCGGCGTTGGCGAGTTCCGGAAAGAGAGCGGCAAGGTGTTTTTTCAGGATAACCGGCGGCATTTCTCCGGCGGTGGGCAGGAGGTCTTTGCCGCGCACCGGAATGCCTGCGGCGAGAATCTCGGTTTCAAGCAGTTGTTCGGTTTCTTCGACGACGACGAGGGTGTCCACCTGATCGGCGAGTTCACGCACCTTGTTCATTGGAACAGGGTAGGAGATGCCGAGTTTCAACACGGGCGCGTCGGGAAAGGCTTCGCGCACATGCATGTAGCAGGGACCGGAGGTGACGAAGCCGACACGCTTGTCGCTGCCGGGTTCCAATCGGTTGAGGGCGCTTGTTGCGGATTCTTCGGCGAGCGCTTTTTCCCGCGTGAAGATTCCGGGCAGACGGCTTTTCGCGTTGGCGGGTACCATTACCCAACGCGCAGGGTCTTTGACGAAACCATTGGCGACGCGTTTAACCTCACGTGCACCGACTTCAACCAAACATTTCACGTGACAGATTCGGGTGGTGAGTCGCAGAATCACCGGCGTGCTGAATTTTTCCGAGAGCGCGAAGGCGGCCAGAGCCATTTCGTAGGCTTCCTGTGAATCGGAAGGCTCCATAATGGGCAGATGCGCGAAACGCCCCCAGAAGCGCGAATCCTGTTCGTTTTGCGAAGAAGAAAAACCCACATCGTCGGCAACGGCAATGACCAAACCGCCGACGGTGCCGGTCAGCGTCAGCGTCATCAGCGCATCAGAAGCAACGTTCAGGCCGACATGCTTCATCGCGCAAAAACTGCGTCCTCCTGCGATGGAAGCGCCAAGGGCAACTTCAAGCGAGACTTTTTCATTCACCGACCATTCGGTGTAGATGTCGGGATAAAACGCCAGATTTTCGAGTATTTCCGTCGATGGCGTTCCGGGATAGGCGGCGGCAACACGGACACCGGCTTCCCAGACGGCGCGGGCAATAGCCTCGTTGCCGGACATCAACAATCGCGTGCCGGCAGGAGGTGGGGCGGGCAGTTTCGGGTTCAATGTTTTTCCTTCGAACGGTTTTTCTCTTGATGGAGTTTGTTGGGTTGATCCGGCGCCGTTTTTGAGCGATGGTCGATAACGCGTATGGCTTTACCCATCGAACGCTCAATCGTACCAGTCGGGTGAACATGGACGGTGCAGGAAATACCGATAAAGTCTTTTAAATCTTTCTGCACTTTGGCCGAGACTCTATCCATGAACTCCTGGCCTTTGGCGTACAGCGGCGGGCTGGCTTCGACATTGACGATCATCGAATCCAGGAACCCTTCTCTGGACACCTCGATTTGATAGAACGGCGAAAGCGTTTCGGTTCGCATCAAAATGGCCTCGACTTGTGTCGGAAAAACATTGACGCCACGAATGATCAGCATATCGTCGGAACGCCCCGAAATCCGGCGCATGCGCACATGGGTGCGACCGCATTTGCAAGGCGCTGCGTCCAACACCGAAATATCGCGTGTACGAAAACGCAGAAGAGGAAAGGCCTCCTTGGTTAGCGAGGTGATGACAATCTCGCCTTGTTCGCCGTAAGGCAGAGGCTCTCCGGTATCGACATCGACGCATTCGACGAGGAAATGGTCTTCCCACAGATGCAGCCCATGTTTTCCTTCCAGACATTCGACGCCGACGCCAGGCCCCATCATTTCGGTCAAACCATAGATATCGAGTGCGTCGATGTGGAGGCGGGACTCAAGCTCGTAGCGCATCTCCTCGCTCCACGGTTCCGCGCCGAACAGGCCGACCCGTAACGAGAGCTTGCGCATATCGACGCCAAGCGCCTCGGCTTCCTCGGCGATATTCAGCGCGTAAGACGGTGTGCAGCACAAAGCCGTTGCGCCGAAATCGTTCAGCAGCATGATCTGCCTTTGCGTCTGTCCGCTCGATATCGGGATTGCCATCAGCCCCAGCGTTTCCGCGCCGTAATGCAAACCCAATCCGCCGGTAAACAGGCCGTAACCGTAAGCGTTATGCAGGCGGTCGCCGGGACGTAATCCCGCCGCGCTCAACGAGCGCGCCACCAGTTGCGACCAATGGGAAATATCACGGCGGGTATAACCGACGACAATGGGCTTCCCGGCGGTGCCTGATGAAGCGTGGAGGCGGAGAACCTGATCTGCCGGAACGGCAAACATCCCAAAAGGATAGTTGTCGCGCAACTGTTCCTTTTTGGTAAACGGCAGATATTTAGCGTCGCTTAACGTCTGGATATGGTGAGGCTTGATTTCCAGCTCATCCATGGCCTCACGGTAAAAACGGACGGTTTCATAGCAGCGTTCTACGGTTATTTGTAAGCGCCGCAGCTGTAAAGCTTGCAGTTCTTCGCGTGGAAGTGTTTCGTTGTCTGCATCAAAAATCATAAGTCCTCAGCCAATTCGCATGGGCAGTTCAAAACTGAAATAATACCTGATCCTTGTCGGTGTGCG
>JAISPI010000060.1 GCA_031275075.1 Burkholderiales bacterium
TCGCGTCTGGCTTTCCCTAACAAATCTTCACGAACGATGACGACCGTCACGCCCGACGGGCCGATATTTTTTTGCGCACCGGCATAGATCAGACCGAAACGATTGATGTCAAAAGACCGCGACAGGATGTTCGACGACATATCGGCAATCAACGGTACATCGCCAGTGTCCGGGGTAAAAGAATACTCGACACCGCTGATTGTTTCGTTAGAGCAAATATGAACGTAGGCCGGTTTTTTGGAAAGCTGCCATTCGTTTTGCGCCGGCACATGCGTAAATCCCGAACTTTCACCGGAAGCAGCAACATGCACATCGCCATATTTCCTGGCTTCTTCGATTGATTTCGTCGACCAGTGACCGGTATTGATGTAATTGGCCGTGGCGTGTTCAGCAAGCAAATTGAGCGGCACAAAAGCATTTTGCCCCATTGCTCCGCCCTGCAAAAAGAGAATTTTGTAATTTTCGGGAATACCGATGAGCTGGCGCAAATCGCGCTCGGCTTTGGTGGCGATTCCGAGAAATTCCTCGCTGCGATGGCTCATTTCCATCACGGAAAGCCCTTTGCCTTGCCAGTCCAACAAATCGGCCTGCACTCGGCTCAATACTTCTTCCGGCAATGTTGCCGGACCAGGACAGAAATTCCACGCTCGCGCCATTATTTTCCTACCGTTTCAAAATTATGAAGTCAGACAATTTACCATAGCGTCGGCGCTTTTCCATAGGAACAAGAACAAAACGCCTCAACCGCTAAAACCAAAGTGATTGTTTTTGATTTTCAATGAGTTATAAAAGATTTTTCAACTGCTTTCTCAATAAATTTTCAATACTGCCAGTGGGGTTATTCCTCAAGTAAATCGTCGTCGTCCTGCTCTTCAACCGATTCCAGACCAGCGAGTTTTTCACCCTCACCAAGATTGATCAACGTCACCCCTTGGGTCGAGCGTCCCATTTCGCGGATTGACGCTACTTTGGTGCGAATCAACACGCCACCCGTCGAAATCAGCATCACCTCATCCTCCTCACGCACCAACGCGGCGGCCACAACCTGACCGTTGCGCTCAGACTGTTGGATGGCGATCATCCCTTTGGTGCCGCGCCCATGCCGCGTATATTCGACGATCGGTGTCCGCTTGCCGTAACCGTTTTCGGTGGCCGTAAGCACTGCCTGGGTTTCGTCTTCCGCCACCAGCAGCGCGATGATGTTTTGCCCTTTGTCGAGCTGCATGCCGCGCACGCCTTGCGCCGTCCGACCCATCGGACGGACATCGTTTTCATCAAAACGCACCGCTTTGCCGCCGGAGCTGAACAACATTACATCGTGCTCACCGTCGGTCAGCGCCGCGCCGATCAGATAATCGCCGTCAGCCAGATCGACCGCGATGATGCCGGAAGGACGTGGTCGCGAAAAATCGGAAAGCCGGGTTTTCTTGACAGTTCCCTTGGCCGTCGCCATGAATATATAACGGTCTTCGGAAAATTCCGGCACCGGCAAAATCGCCGTGATTTTTTCCCTGTCGGCAAGCGGCACCAAGTTGACAATCGGTTTGCCGCGCGACGACCGACCGCCCTGCGGCACGTTATAAACCTTCAGCCAATAAACTCGCCCACGATTCGAGAAACACAAAATGTAATGGTGCGTATTGGCGATAAACATCCGCTCGATAAAATCGTTTTCCTTAGTCGCCGTTGCCTGTTTGCCGCGCCCTCCCCGTCTTTGCGAACGGTATTCGGCCACCGGCTGCGACTTCATATAACCGCTGTGCGACAGCGTCACCACCATGTCTTCCGGCGCGATCAAATCTTCAATCGAAATATCTTCACCCTGCGCGACGATTTCCGAACGGCGTTTGTCGCCGAATTGATCGCGGATTCCCGTCAATTCAGTTTCGATGATCTTGGTCACTCGCGCCGGCGTTGCCAGCACATTGAGCAGATCGACAATCGTTGCCATCACTTCCCGATATTCGCCGGTGATTTTGTCCTGCTCGAGTCCGGTCAACCTTTGCAAGCGTAGTTCAAGAATGGCTTGCGCCTGCTCGTCGGAAAGCCGATAGCCCTCGCGTTCCTGCCAACCAAATTCCGGCGCCAAACCTTCCGGACGCGCCGCGTCGGCCTGCGCCCGCTTCAACATTTCTTCGACGACTGGCGAACGCCAGGTTTTCGCCATCAACGCCGCTTTGGCTTCCGGCGGCGTCGGCGATGCCTTAATCAACGCAATGATTTCATCGACATTGGACAACGCTACTGCCAATCCTTCCAAAATGTGACCGCGTTCACGCGCCTTGCGCAGTTCAAAACGGGTTCGCCGAACAATAATTTCGCGGCGATGCAGCAAAAAATGTTCGAGAAACTGTTTGAGGTTCAACAACCTCGGCTGATCGTTGACCAGCGCCACCATGTTCATCCCAAAGCTGTCTTGCAACTGCGTCAGCTTGTACAGATTGTTGAGGATGATCTCGGCGACTTCGCCACGCTTTAATTCGATGACCACACGCATGCCGGACTTGTCCGACTCGTCGCGCAATTCCGAAATGCCTTCCAGCTTCTTTTCACGAACCAGCTCACCGATTCGTGTCAGCAGATTGGTTTTGTTTACCTGATAGGGAATTTCATCGACGATGATCGCCTGCCGATTGCCCTTTTCGAGGTCTTCGATATGCGTCCGCGCACGGATCACCACCCTGCCGCGCCCGGTGCGGTAGCCTTCTTTGACGCCATCCAATCCGTAAATGAAACCGGCAGTCGGAAAATCCGGCGCCGGAACATGTGTCATCAACGCGTCGATGGAGATGTCCGGATCCTTGAGCAACGCCAGACACCCATTGATAACCTCTTTCAGATTGTGCGGCGGAATGTTGGTCGCCATTCCAACCGCAATCCCGGAAGAGCCATTGACAAGCAAATTGGGCATCCGCGCCGGCAATACCGACGGCTCCAGTTCCTTGCCGTCGTAATTGGGCACAAAATCGACCGTGTCTTTTTCGATATCGGCCGTCAACTCATTGGTGACTTTCTGCAACCGGCACTCGGTATAACGCATCGCCGCTGCGCTGTCGCCATCAATGGAGCCGAAATTGCCCTGCCCGTCGATCAGCGGGTAACGCAGGCTGAAATTCTGCGCCATCCGTACCAGTGTGTCGTAAATCGCCGAGTCGCCATGCGGGTGAAACTTACCCATTACTTCGCCGACAACACGGGCACATTTCACATAGGGGCGGTTCCAGACATTGTTGGCCTCGTGCATCCCGAACAGAACCCGTCGGTGTACCGGTTTCAGCCCATCCCGGACATCCGGCAGCGCCCGCCCGACGATCACACTCATCGCGTAATCAAGGTACGAATGCCGCATTTCGGCTTCGAGACTGACCGGTAACGTTTCTTTGGCAAACAAATCCATCATGAAAACAGCCTTTCAGGAGCGGAACCCCGCCCACGCGCGTCCAACTGACGTTTAATCGGCAAAAAACCACCCGCCGACATCATGGCGAATGGTTTCTAAAAGGGTGCATTTTACACCATAGACAGTGGTGTTGCGTGGATGTCACGTCCACATCTTGTCCCTGCCCAACGACGAATTTGCATGCTTGTCCCGGCAAAAGGTTATGGTATAGTGTAGAAGATGATTTTTCGGGTTATACGACTGACCTTGGGCGTTTCGGTTTTACCGTGGTCGAAAGCTGTGAAAGTAAACCTATCAAACAAACTTATTTTCTCTTCAACCTTACTTTACGAAAAGGGGTAATTCAATGAAACCTCGTATGATCGCCATGGTTCTGGTATTTGCTGGAGCCGCATTAACGGCTATGACATCAATGGCGCAAGCCGATCCGAAAAACAGCGGCTATGCCATGTTTAGTTACGGTAGCCCTGAGGCCAATATCTGGCGCAGCGGTCACTACGGCGGTAAAGTCGGCATCGAAGACACCTTGTGCTGGCGGACCGGCTACTGGACCCCTGCTATGGCTGTTGCCGGTTGTGATCCGGATCTGGTGAAAACCGCCGCTCCGGCTGCTCCTGCTACCCCCGCCGCTCCTGGCGCTACTCCGGCTACTCCCGCCGCTCCGGCTGCTCCGGCCGCCGCAGTACGCAAAATCTCGCTGGCATCACGGGCGTTGTTTGATTTCGACAAATCCGTGCTGAAACCGGAAGGCAGAGCCGCGATCGACCGCGAAATCATCGCCAAGCTGCCGGAACTCGCGAAGATTGAACTGGTGTTGGTCACCGGCCATACCGACCGGATCGGATCCGCTTCTTACAACCAAAACCTCTCCGAGCGTCGCGCTGAAACCATCCGCGCTTACCTCGTCTCCAAGGGTGTGCCGACCGATCGCATCGAAAGCCTTGGTCTGGGGTTGAGACAGCCGGTTACCGGCAATCAATGCCAGCAAAGAAATCGTGCGCAGTTGATCGCTTGCTTGGCGCCGGATCGCCGCGTCGAAGTGGAAGTCAAGGGCGAAGCCAAGTAATAACAGCCGTTAACTTTGTTTGATCTGCCAAAAGCCCCGCTGAAGCGGGGCTTTTGATTTCTGTCTTTTTTATTTTGTTCTTTATACGTTCATTTCATGATTACCGCTCTATTCTTCGATCTGGATGGCACGCTGATTGACACCGCCGACGATTTGGCCGCGTCGTTGAATCATGTGCGCCAACATCTCTACGATTTACCACCGTTGCCGACCGCCCAGCTTCGCCCTTACGCCTCGCGTGGCGCCGCCGGACTGCTTCGTTTGGGACTGAATCTGACACTGGAGGACGCGGCCTTTGAAGAAGCGCGCAACGCCTTTTTGACGCACTACGCCCAACATCTCACCGACCATGTCTGCTTCTTTCCCGGGATTGAAACGTTGCTCGGGCACCTCGACAACCACGGCCTGCCTTGGGGCATCGTTACCAACAAACATCAACGTTTCACGACCCCCGTCCTCGCTTATCTTGGACTGGAACGCCGCGCCGCCTGCGTTGTCTCGGGCGATACCACCGCCCATTCCAAACCGCACCCGCTGCCGCTGCTGCACGCCGCGCAATCCGTCGGCGTTGCGCCGCAGCAGTGCTGGTTCGTTGGCGATGACCATCGCGACATCGATGCGGCTCGTGCCGCCGATTTTCAATACGCCGTTGCTGTGCGCTGGGGTTATCTCGGCGATAAGCCGATAGAAAGTTGGGGCGCGGATACCATCGTCGACACGCCGGAACAGTTATGGCCTTTGATCCGGAAAAATCATTCAACCGCAAAGAACGCATAGAACACAAAAATGTAGCGTCGGGGTGACGCTTTGCGAAAACAGACGCAAATAAATCATACCCGTGCCTTCAAATCCGGGACAGCAGCGTGTTTCTCGTCAGCGATAGCGAATACTTCAGAAACATGCTCCAGCAACTGGTTCTTCCATTGCACAATCTGGTTAGCATGAAAATCGAATTTCATCGCCAATTCAACCAAGGTGGCGTCCCCCTTCAATGCTTCCAAGGCCACTGTGGCTTTGAAGGCGGCTGTGTGGTTACTTCTCATCCTTCCGGCTTCTTTCTATGCAGCTTGTGCCGCTCAGCCTAAAGCAGAGGTTCACTTATCGGTCTGTCCAGATTTCCGGAGCCACCTTTCTTTTGCGATCTTTGCGTTCTTTGCGGTTAATTAGCCGTTACCCCACTATCGCGCCTTCGCCTGTCGCAGATAATCGATAATGGTCGTATTGCCGCCGCGCTGCGCCCAGTCCATTGCCGAAGCGCCGGTTTCGTTGCGCACATTAACATCGGCACCATGACCGATCAGCAACTTGACCGTCGAAGCATTGCCCTGCCGCACTGCCATCATCAATGCCGTCGTGCCATTCGGTGATCGCGCGTCGATATCGGCCAAATAATCGAGGAGCAGCTCAACGATCTCGTCCTGTCCGCCGGTTGCCGCATACATCAGCGGCGTCCACCCTTTGCGGTTGATCTCCGCGCCTTTCTTGATCAAAAGCTCGACCACACGACGGTGTCCGTTCAGCGCCGCCACCATCAACGCGGTGTCCCCGTACACACTGGCCTTATCGATCTTGGCGCCCGCCCGTAGCAAAGCCTCACTCACATCAACATTGCCGTGACGCGCCGCCAACAACAATACCGGCTCGCCGTTCGGATCGGACAATTCCGGATCAACGCCCTTCTTGATCATCGCCGTCACATCATCGGCGCGATTTTCTCTGATTGCCGCCAGAAATTGCGTGTACGTTTCATTCTTTTGATCAGTGCGCTGCTGCGCCTCTTTTTGCGCGGCCGCACGGCGCTCCAGCACATCCTTCGACGACGTTGACTGCGCAACAACGCCGCCGCTCGCCCAAACAGTGAAGGCCAACACAGCTATGATTTTTACCGCGCTTTGATTTTTACGCATCTTTCTTCTCTCCTGCCGGCGTCAATCGAAACAACCGGAAAAAATTAGCGGAACTCGCCCACCCCACTTCGTCGAGCGGCATGTCGCGCAAACGGGCGATCTCCCTGGCAACATGCACCACCCAAGCCGGTTGATTGGGATAACGCCCGCGATACGGCATCGGCGCCAGATAGGGACTGTCGGTTTCAATCAACAACCGGTCGAGTGGCACACGCTGCGCTGCTTCTTTCACCGCCTTTGCGTTTTTGAACGTGACCACGCCCGAAAACGAAATATAAAAACCCAGCGCCAACGCCACTTCGGCAGCAGCCCAATCCGCCGTAAAACAATGCATCACGCCACCGACCCGATCAGCGCCTTCTTCACGCAGAATGCGCAGCGTGTCCTCGGTTGCATCGCGCATGTGAACAATGAGCGGCTTTCCGGAAGCGCAAGCGACCGCGATATGCGTACGGAAACGCGCCCGTTGCCATTCCGCCTCGCTCGACACATGGTAATAATCGAGACCGGTTTCACCAACTGCCACAACCTTCGGCAAAGCCGTATAACGCAGCAATTTGTCAACGCTTGTCGTAACGTTCCCATCGACCCCCGGATGCAACCCAACGGAACAGTACAGGTTCGTATACGGTTCGATCAACGCATACAACGCCGGAAAAGCCGTCACTTCGACTCCGGCAACCAACGCATGGGTAACGTTGGCCGCGCGCATCTCCGCCTGCACGTCCTCCAAACGCGAAGCAAATTCCGGAAAATCGAGGTGACAATGCGAATCGATAAACATGAAACTCACGCCGCCATAAAAATTAACAGCGGCAAAATCCGTCCGCGCCGTTAAAGCGTATGGGTCGGCCGGTCAGACGCCAAGTGGCGCCCCAGTATTTTCTCGATGACCTTCATTGCTTTCTGTCCCGCCTCACTGTCGGAAAATTGTACGCCGATCCCTTTGATACGACCGGCCTGCAACGTCTCCGGCGTCACCCAAATCACCTTACCCTGAACCGGCAGCTTGTCAGGCACGTCTTTTACCGTCAACAGTAAAAACACTTCTTCACCAAGATGGTGTTTTTTACTGGTAGGCACGAACAATCCGCCTCCTTTGACAAAAGGCATATAAGCCGCGTACAACGAAGAACGCGAAGGAATGTTGACCGGCAATACAGCACCCCGTGGAGCAGCTTGTTCCGACATGATACGTTTCCTCAAAAAATCCGTTTCATCGTGACCGTTGATGCACAAACAACGCACGGTATTCGATCAACAGCGCCTCGACCACCAACCGCGGTTGTAATGGATGGTTCAACCAACGGCGTTGCCGTAATAAAGAATAATGATAATGGAAAAGCTCTGGCGGAGCCATCGCTGTCGCCAGCGATAACAGCATTTTCTGGCATTCTGGATGGTAATGCGCCACACCACCGCCATGAATCCGCGCCAAATCGGCCGTCCAGCCGATCAACATTTCAATGAACTGCGCCAACCGCTGCTTATTGTCATCGCGGCTACCGCCAGCCCAAGCCTGTGCCAGCGCAAATGGCGACAGCCGATGCGGCTGCGCCAGCGCCTTTTGCCAGGTTTGTCGCAATGCCTGCTGCTCCGGGTCGAAGCGTTCAAGCGCCATCAACGGCGCGCCGCCGGTCTGCGCCAGAAGCTGCTCTGCCCCGTCAACCCCTTCATTGCGCAAAAACGCCAGCGCTTCCTCGGTTGACGGATAAGGCGACGCCCAGCGCTGGCAGCGGCTCAAAACCGTCGCCGGTAGACGTTGCCACTGTTGCGCAACGAGCATCAGCGCACTTCCGGCCGGCGGTTCTTCGAGTGTTTTCAACAACGCATTGGCCGCCGCCGCGTTCATCCGCTCAGCCGGAACGATGATCGCTACCTTGGCACGCTGACGATGGCTGGTCACCTGCATAAAATCGATCAATCGGCGGATCGCATCGACCGGAATGGCATCCAATGCCTTGATCTCGCCTGACGGATCGTGTCCAAAGGGTTCAATCAGCATCAGGTCGGGGTGTTGTCCTATTGCCACATAGTGGCAACTTTCGCAGGCACCACAGGCTTCACCGTGTTTTTTTTCCACACCTTCGCACAACAGCGCCCGCGCTGCATTAAGCGCCAGCACCCGTTTACCGATCCCGGCAGCACCGTGAATCAGCAACGCTTGCGGCCAGGAGGCGCGTTGCTGTAAACGCGCTTGCAACATCGCATGTTGCCAAGGGTAAGCGTCCTGCCATTCAAAAAACGGCTCGAACGTTTCTTCCTCGGTTTCAGCGGTTTTTCGTGTGCGAGCCATCGTGTTCAAAACAAAGCATCGAGAATGTTGTGCAGTTCCTCACGAATCGCAGCGATACTGTTTCTGCCGTCGATCACGCGGTAACGTTTCGGCGCCTGCTGAGCCAATTCGAGATAAGCTTCGCGCACCCGTTGCATGAAACCGTCCGGTTCTCGCTCGAACCGGTCAAGCGCCCTGCCGTCCGCTTGCAGACGTTTTTGAGAAACTTCCAATGGCACATCAAAAAGCAATGTCAGATCGGGCATGCAATCGCCGTGCAGCCAATGCGCAAGATGCGTGATGGTGTCCATGGATACGCCGTGTCCACCGCCCTGATAAGCATACGTCGCATCGGTGAAGCGGTCGCACAATACCCAATCGCCGCGCGCCAGCGCCGGCCGGATCACTTGTGTCAGATGCTCGCTACGAGCCGCGAACATCAGCAACGTTTGTGTCTCGCGGGTCATTGTTTCGTGCAGCAATTGATCACGCCATTGTTCCCCCAACGCCGTACCGCCCGGTTCGCGGGTAACGACGACATTGACGCCGCGCTGTCGCAACGCTTCAGTCAGCCAATGGATGTGCGTGCTCTTGCCAGCACCGTCGATACCTTCAAGCGTGATAAAACGGGGAAGAATGGCCATGATCAGGATTGACGACGTTTCAAAATATAACGAGCCACAGCCCGATTATGTTTATCGAGCGTTTCCGAAAATTCACTGCTGCCGCTGCCGTCGTTACGCGACACAAAATACAAATATTTCGTACTCGGCGGTTGCAACACCGCATCAAGCGACGCCTGCGACACCAGCGCAATTGGCGTCGGCGGTAATCCAGCGCGGGTGTACGTATTGTACGGTGTATCCGCTTCCAGATCGCGACGGCGCAATTTGCCGTCGAAACGCGCGCCCATACCGTAAATAACCGTCGGATCGGCCTGCAAGCGCATGCCGATCCGGAGCCGATTGATAAAAACCGACGCAACCAGTGGTCGGTCGGAGGCAATGCCTGTTTCCTTCTCAACGATCGACGCCAGAATCAGCGCCTCGTAAGGCGACGTCAGCGGCAATCCTTCCTGACGCTTTGCCCAAGCGTCATTCAATCGCGCCTGCAACATTTGGTACGCCGTTTTCAACACAACGAGATCATCGCTGCCCGCCGCAATGTAATACGTTTCTGGGAAAAACAGCCCTTCCGCCAACGTCTCGAGCGTACCAATCGTCTGAAGAATTTGCGCGTCTGGCACATCGAGTATCGTGTTGACAATGTCCGGATGATCACGCAGCAACTGTCTCAGATCAGCAAACGTCGAACCTTCCGTAATCGTGACCACAATCGGCACCGTGACACCATCTACCAACTGCTGCAATAACGCCGTAACAGATACCTCACCCTCAAAACGGTACCGTCCCGCTTTAATCGCAGCCGCCTGCCCCTGCGCCCGTGCCGGTAATGTCAATTGCCACGGATGCCGCAGCACACCGTCGCGCGTCAGCGTTGCGGCCACTTGGTTGAGCGCAGCGCCTTTCGGAACGGTCAACAGATACGGTTGCGTCGGCAACGGCAGTGGCTGCAGCCAGACCCACGCCAGAAGCGTCAGTCCTGACAAAGCCAAAACCGCTATCGCTCCCAAAATCCCGCATACTTTCTTATTCATCCATGACATTCCACTACAACACATTACCGTAGCTGCGATTATAATCGCCGTATGGAAACGCTCCCCATGATTCAGACCGCCCGCCGCCCTTACGGCTTCACCCTGATCGAAATCATGGTGGTGATTGTCATTTTAGGCATTTTGGCAGCCCTGATTATTCCCAAGTTCATGGATCGTCCCGACGAGGCCCGTATCACCGCCGCTAAAACCGATATTGCCACGTTGATGACCGCGCTGAAACTTTACCGGCTCGACAACCAACGCTATCCGACCACCGAACAAGGATTAAACGCATTGGTGACGCGCCCTGCCACGCCGCCCATACCGCCTAACTGGAAACCCGGCGGTTATCTGGAGCGTCTGCCGCAAGACCCTTGGGGGCGCCCCTACCAATACCTGAACCCCGG
>JAISPI010000109.1 GCA_031275075.1 Burkholderiales bacterium
GAGGGACATGAACACGCCGAAGTGTTGCTTGCCGAAGCGGGTTTGATTCCGGAGGGTGGCAGTCTGTACGACAGCGCCAATATTTCGTTGATGCATCATCTGTACGCGGCGTTGCGCGCGCATGCGTTGTTTCTTCGTGACCAGCATTACGTCGTCCAAAACGGCGAAGTGATCATTGTTGACGAATTCACCGGTCGTCTAATGCCGGGTCGCCGTTGGTCGGATGGGTTGCATCAGGCGGTAGAAGCCAAGGAAGGTGTGCAGATTCAGCGCGAAAACCAAACGTTGGCGTCGATCACATTCCAGAACTTTTTCCGAATGTACGAAAAACTGTCGGGGATGACCGGAACGGCCGACACCGAAGCATTTGAGTTCCAGCAGATCTACAATCTGGAAACGGTGGTGATCCCGACGCATATGCCGATGGTTCGTGGGGACATGAACGACCTGGTGTTCCGGACGTTTCAGGAAAAAGTCGATGCAATCCTTGCTGACATCAAAGATTGTTACTCGCGTGGCCAGCCAGTGCTGGTCGGAACCACTTCGATCGAAAATTCGGAATTGCTGTCGAAGCACCTCGACAAGGCAAAGCTGCCGCATCAGGTGTTGAACGCCAAACAACATGCGCGCGAAGCCGAGATCGTGGCGCAGGCCGGACGCGAAAAAGCGATCACCATCGCCACCAACATGGCAGGGCGCGGAACCGACATCGTGTTAGGCGGCGCGATTGAGCCGCAGATTCTCAAAATTCGCGAAGATGAAAAACTGACCGAAGCACAGAAAGATAAGGAAGTCGAAACGTTTCGGGAGGACTGGCAAGCACGGCATGAAAAAGTGCTGTCGTTGGGCGGGCTGCACATCATCGGCACCGAGCGGCATGAGTCACGCCGGATCGACAATCAGTTGCGTGGCCGTTCCGGCCGGCAAGGTGATCCAGGGTCGTCGCGTTTTTATCTGTCGCTTGAAGACCCGTTGCTGCGCATTTTCGGCGGCGAGCGGCTGGGCAATATCATGCAGCGGATGAAGATGCCGCCGGGCGAACCGATTGAGCACCCGATGATCAACCGTTCGATTGAGAAGGCGCAGCACCGGGTTGAGACGCGCAACTTCGATATTCGCAAGCAACTGCTCGAGTTTGACGATGTGGCCAACGACCAGCGACGGGTGATTTATCACCAACGCAATGAATTGCTGGAAGCCGAAGACATTTCCGACACTATCGACAGCATGGTTCGTGACGAAATCGGCTTGCTGATGCAGCGTTACATTCCGCTCGAATCGGTGGAGGAGCACTGGGACGTGCCGGGGCTGGAAAAAGCACTGGTGTCAGAATATCAGATGCGGGTAGACATCTCCGGTTGGCTCAAGGAAAAAGACCACGGCGAAGATGAGTTGCGTGATCATCTTGCGGAATTGGCGGTGCAGCAATGGACATCGCATGCCGAGACCGTGGGTGCGCCGGTGATGCGACAGTTTGAGAGCAGTCTGATGCTATCGATGATTGATCAGCATTGGCGTGAACATTTGGCGTCGCTCGACCATTTGCGGCAGGGGATCGGTTTGCGCGGCTATGCGCAGAAGAACCCAAAGCAAGAATATAAGCGCGAAGCGTTTGCGCTGTTTTCATCAATGCTTGACCGAATCAAGCATGACGTGGTGCGAATCCTGATGACAGTACAAGTCCGTTCTCCGCAGGATGTTGAAGCTGTCGAGGAGAAAGCGCCGAGCGTGTCGAATGTGCGTTACCAGCACGCTGATTACGATGAAGCGTTGGCGGCAGAACCGGAAAGGACACCGACCATTCCGTTCGTGCGTGCTGGCGAAAAAGTCGGCCGCAATGATCCTTGTTCTTGCGGTTCTGGGAAAAAATACAAACATTGTCACGGCAAGTTAGCGTAATTCAAACATCAGGAAAACTTGTCCTTAAAATAACTTCAAGGGGAGTGTCATGTCAGTTTGTTATACGCCTTCAACAGTTGACGATGTGTTCTCCGTCCCAGGGATTCGTTTGGGTGCTGTTGCGGCACAGATCAAGAACTGGCAGCGGGACGATGTGCTGGTGATCGAGTGTGCGCCGGGGACCACGGCGGCGGCTGTCTTTACGCAGAACCGGTTTTGTGCGGCGCCGGTGTTGGTCGATCGTGAACACCTGGCCTGGCAGCAGCAATTCGGAAAATCGTTGCGGGCTGTTGTTATCAATGCCGGTAACGCCAATGCCGGAACTGGCGCTTCGGGTCTGGATCATGCGCGTCGCACCTGTAACGAGATGGCGGTTTTACTGGGGTGTGCACCAGAAGAAGTGATGGTGTGCTCAACCGGTGTGATCATGGAACCGCTGCCGATTGACAAGTTGTTGGCAGGTTTGCCGGAGGCACATCAACGTTGTAGCGAGGCAAGTGACGCCAGTGCGGCGGCCTGGTTAACGGCAGCGCATGCGATCATGACTACCGATACGGTTCACAAAGTGGCGTCAGTACAGGTGATGATTGATGGTGTGCCGGTGACAATTACCGGAATCGCCAAAGGGGCGGGGATGATTCACCCGAACATGGCGACGATGCTGGGATTCATCGCAACCGACATGCCGGTGGCGGCGTCGGTGTGGCAATTGCTGTTGCGCGAAGTGGCGGACTGTTCGTTCAACGCGGTGACGGTTGATGGCGATACTTCGACCAATGATACTTTGATCGCGATGGCGACGGGGCAAGCGAAAGTTGCTCTGCTGGCGGTAAGCGACGATCCGCGGTTGCCGATATTCAAAAAAGCATTGCTTGAAGTGGCCGTGCGCTTGGCGCAAGCGATTGCGCGCGACGGCGAGGGGGCGACCAAATTCATTACGATTCAGGTTGAAGGAGGACGTAACGCCGAAGAGTGCCGCCAGGTGGCGTTGAAGGTGGCGCATTCGCCGCTGATAAAAACGGCGTTTTTTGCATCGGATCCCAATCTTGGGCGCATTGTTTGCGCGATAGGTAATTCGGCGCCGCCGGATCTTGATGTGTCACGCGTCCGGTTGTGGCTTGACGATGTGGTTGTGATCGTTGATGGTGGTCGGGCACCAAGTTATACGGAAGAAGCAGGGCAACGGGTGATGCGCCAGTCGGAAATCACGGTACGGATCGACTTGGGATTGGGAGGCGATGTCGCAGTCACGGTGTGGACATGTGATTTGTCGCACGATTACGTCTCGATCAACGCGGATTACCGGAGCTGAGATACAAAGGTGAACGGTGAATGCGAAATCAACAACGCCGGAAACACGCTGGCTGAATTTTCTTGAGCGGGCGGAAGTAACACTGACCCGCGCCGAATTGTTGTTGCCGGAACAGCCGGCAACGATCGATTGGACGAAGACACTGGCGGCGCGTTGGGAACGGCGGCATGGCGTTCGATACGGCTGCGGTGCGTTGTATCCGGTGGTGGCGCCGCACACCGTATCGCTTGATCGTCTGGTGGGTATTGACGAACAAAAGGCGCGCATCAATCAGAATACAAAGCAATTTGTTGCGGGCTATCCGGCTAACAATGTGCTATTGACCGGCGCTCCCGGCACTGGCAAGTCGTCGCTGGTCAAGGCGATGCTGGGCCGCTACGGCAAACAAGGGTTGCGGCTGATTGAAGTCGATAAGGGTGATTTGTTCGATTTGTCGAAAATTCTTGAAAGCCTTCAAGGGGCGACACAACGTTTTATCCTGTTTTGTGACGATCTGGCGTTTGATGTGCAGGAAGGCGGTTATCGTGAATTGAAGGCGGTACTCGACGGTTCAATCACGGCGCCGCCTGAGAATGTGCTGATTTATGCAACGTCGAACCGCCGTCATCTGATGTCGACATTTTTCCACGAAAATTTTTCGCAGAGCGACGGCAAAAGTGAAATTCATCCGGATGAAGCAAAAGAAGAAAAAACGGCACTGGCCGAGCGTTTCGGTTTGTGGATTTCGTTTTATTCGTTCAGTGAGGACGATTATCTTGCGGCGGTCTCCGGCTGGCTGACACAACACGGGATACCTTTGCCGAAAACAGAAGAGGCAATCGAAACCTTGCGTCTGGAAGCGTTGCAATGGGCGCGTTTGCGTGGCTCGGTCAGCGGCCGGACAGCGTGGCAGTTTGCGCGTCATTACGCGGGCTGTAGGGCGCTCCGCTCTGAATCATGAAGCTGGTGCAAGTGGCGGCGGCGGTCTTGACGCGATCAGGAAATGAATTTTTATTGACGCAGCGGCCATCGGGTAAAGTGTACGCGGGCTATTGGGAGTTTCCCGGCGGCAAGATTGAAGCGGGAGAAGCCGCACAAGCAGCGTTGGCGCGTGAGTTGGAAGAAGAGCTGGGGATTGTCGTCGAACAGGCGGTGCTTTGGCAGACCGTTCATTTCACCTATCCGCACGCCGAGGTGGAATTGCATTTTTTTCATGTAACGGTTTGGCGCGGCGAACCTTACGGTCGTGAAGGGCAGGACTGTGGTTGGCAAACGTTGGACACATGTAAAAATTTGCTGCTGCTACCGGCCAACGACGGGATTTTGAAGGCGTTGCCGGCGTTATTGAAAGGCGAGACTTAAAAGGCTCCGAAAAACGCCGGATTTCAATGAGGCGAAATATACTAATAGCAAAGAGCTCAAAGATTTTTTGTGTTCTCTGCGTTCTTTGCAGTTAAAACGATTTTTAACGCGTTGTGGTTAATTGGCGATTTCTGAAATACGGATCCCTGATTCCTGATCCCTGTTTTCTGCTTCGGCAATCCGGTAAGTTTCATCAGCCCAAGCGCCGAGATCGAGCAATTTGCAACGTTCCGAACAGAACGGTCTCCAACATGATTCCGAGGTCCAGACAACCGTTACGCCACATTGCGGACAAGCAACGGTCGTGGCCGGGACAGTTGTCGGAATCGCTTGGGAAGCTGTTTTCTTCATAGCGAACAAAAAGTCAGGTTGAAGGTGACATCGTAGTTGCAGACATTGCCGCGCGTCATGTCTTCAGCGGTTAAGAAGCGGATGTTGAGTGCGTATTTATTGGCGCTGATCTCGGGAACACAGGTGACGCCATCCGCAACCGATAGCCGCAACAATTGCACGGTCTTGGTGTTGGCGTGCATCATCTGGAAGGCCCCATGCGGTGCCGTACATGTGGTGGTCTGACCACTTTCGCGCAGAATGCGCAAAATGATAGAGATACCGTTGCGAATCGGTTCAAGCGGTGTTAGCCATTGCTGCAAATCGTTTTGTCGGCGAGCGGGAGATTGGTGCAGCCAGAAGTGAAAGGCCGGAAGGTCGAACCCACAAGCGCCTCCGGGCAGTGAAGTCCGTTGTTTGATCGCCATCAACCACTCGTTTTCACGCAGGTGTGAGCCGACCTTTCCGGTAAACGCGAAAATTTTCGCGATCACACGATCGATGTCATCGAGCAGATTCTCCAGCAGCTCCTGATCGATATTCTGGTGGTGCCGCAATGCGCTCAATACCAGTTTTTGACGTTCAAGCTCCTGCAGCAAGTCGGATTTGAGATCGGCGCGCGCTGCGACTTCGGTGATCTCGAACAATGCCAGCAATGCTGCGTGGTGATCCAGAAAAGTTTCACGCGCCGCAAAAAAACGCACGCGCGCAAAGAGATCCTCGAGCCGCATAAGCGTGCGAACCCGTTCATTGAGAGGATGTTCGTAGAAAACAGGCACCCGAACCCCATGACGGTTATGGTAAACCCCTCCATTGTGCCGTAATTTTGTGGATTTATTAAGCTTTTTGGACGGGGGGCTAAAATCAGTTTTACCGGGCGTTGGCCAACGTTCGGTAGAAGCGATCCAATTGCGCAACTTGAGCAGTCAGGTTTTCCAGCAATCCGCTGTTGTCGAGAACATCGTCGGCGAGCGCCAAACGCTGGTCGCGGGAGTATTGCGCTGCCATGATGGCACGAATTTCGTTTTCATGCAGACCGCGTGAGGCGGTGACCCGGGCGATTTGTTGTGCTTCAGGACAATCGACGACCAGAATACGGTCGGCGCGTTCGCGTAATCCCGGTTTTTCGAGAAGCAAGGGCACAATCCACAAGCCATACGGCCCCTGCCATTGGGTGATTCGGCGGACGGTTTCTGCGCTGACATGCGGATGAACAATAGCTTCGAGCCGTGCTCGTAACGCCGGATCAGCGAATATTTGTCGGCGGATAAAGGCGCGGTTCAGGGTTCCGTCGGTTTGGACGGCAGCACTGCCAAAAAGCGCGACGATGTCTGGGTAGGCGCTACCACCGAGCTCGCTGGCGGCGTGTGCCAGATCGTCGGCATCAAGTGTTTCAATGCCCAGCGTCGAAAAAGCCTGAGCGACGGTTGATTTGCCGCAACCTATACCGCCGGTGACGCCGATGACCAAAGCCATGAGGATTAGTAGGGTAGGTACAGCCAGCGGGTCATCGTCGGACCGAAGAAGAGCACGACGGCACCAGCCATGGCCAGGAATGGGCCGAAGGGCATCGGGACTTGGTGGTCGTGGCCGCGGAACAAGATCAGCCCTCCACCTACCAGGGCGCCCATCAGCGAAGACAGCAGAACAATCGGTATCAGCATGGGCCAGCCGAGCCAAGCCCCAAGCGCCGCCAGCAATTTGAAATCGCCGTAGCCCATTCCTTCTTTATTGCGCAGTAATTTGAACGCCCAGTACACCAGCCACAACGACAAATAGCCGGCCATCGCACCGATCACCGCTTGGGAGAGGGTTGTAAACACGCCGAAAAGGTTGACGAGCAATCCGCCCCACAGAAGGGGCAGCGTCAAATGGTCGGGCAACAATTGGGTGTCGGCGTCGATGAACGTCAGCGCCAGCAACGTCCATAATAAAACACAAGCCGTCAGCGCCTGCCAGGATGGCCCAAAAAACCAGAAGGCCAGCCCCGCCAGTAAACCGCCCAATAACTCAACCAGCGGGTAACGGATCGAAATACGGGCGCTGCATTGTGAACATTTGCCGCGCAAAAAAAGCCAGGACACGATGGGAATGTTTTCAAGCGCGGTGATCCGGTGCTGACATACCGGACAAGTCGAGCGCGGGACAATGAGGTTGTAGCGGGCGGCGGCTCCTTCAGGGGGCGATTCATTGCGTAGTTCGGCGCATTGCAATTCCCAGTCGCGTTGCATCATTCTCGGCAGACGATGGATCACAACGTTAAGAAAACTACCGACGCAAAGACCAACGATGGTAGCGGCGAT
>JAISPI010000159.1 GCA_031275075.1 Burkholderiales bacterium
AATCGTTGCGGAAGGTTTTTCCGGGAGCGTCGAAGACGACGGCAAAATAATCGGGAGCGTAGTCATCGACCAGCCGTCGCAACATCGACAGCACACCGCGTAACGCGCCGGTCGGTTCGTGCTGAGAAGTGCGCAAATCGGGTAAGGCGTGGTACGCTCGATAAAGGTAGGATGAACCATCAACGAGGACGAGCAAAGGCATGATCAAGACTCCAAAAATTCCGGGCGCCGAAACGGACAACGCACAGACCGACCCTACGACAAGCGCCCCCTCCCTTCAGAACAGCAACGGGTACGATCTTGGCGAAGAAGCGTGGCGGCTGATGGGGATTATGGCAGAGTTCGCAACGGCCACCGAGCAATTGCGCCACATTGTGCCGGCGGTCAGCATTTTTGGCAGTGCCCGGATGCCGCCTGAGCACCCGTATTACCGAAAGACGGAAATGATCGCCCGTAAGCTGTCGGATGCCGGTTTTTCGGTCATTTCCGGCGGCGGGCCGGGCATCATGGAAGCGGCCAATCGCGGGGCATTCCCCGGCCGCTCGCCGGCGGTAGGGTTGAACATCCTGCTGCCGCATGAGCAGAAAAGCAATGCGTATCAGGATGTCAGCCTGAATTTCCGTTATTTTTTCACACGCAAGATGATGTTTGTTCGCTTTGCGTCGGCGTATGTGGTATTGCCCGGCGGTTTCGGTACGCTCGATGAGTTGACCGAGTGCATGACGCTCGTTCAGACCGGCAAAGCGCGGCGCATCCCGATCATTCTGGTCGGTGGCGAATTCTGGCGCGGATTGTTTGACTGGATGCAGGATCAGATGGTGGCTTGGGGGGCGATTGCGCGCGAGGAGCTGGATATGTTGCAAATTGTCGAAGAGCCGGACGATATCGTCAAAGCCATTTTTGACTTCTACGAGAAAAGCGGCTTCAAACCAACGCCAGAAGAACGCGAAAAGATGCTTAATTTGTAGCATCATCGTTGCCGAGAATTTGTTACATGAGAATGACGAGGCGTGGTCTAAAAAGCACGATGTTAAAATACAAAAAGTGGCTGTGAGAAATGGACATGCCTGAGAAGGGAAGACAATGAACCGAATGGTAATGACGGTATTGGCGGGGTTGTGTGTCGGCGGGCTGACGGCGCTGTCGTTGTCTGCTGTTGCTGCGTCGCCGTCGGGCGCGGCTGTCGCGCCGCCACCGCCGGCGATGGTCGATGAAAAAATTGCAGACAAGGCCGAAGACAAGACGCTTTACCGTTCCAATTCACGCCCCCCTGAAGTCAATCCCATACAAGGCGACCCTGATCTGGAGCCGCAGGTGACGTTAATTGAGCGCGAGGACGAAACGTACGAAGAAGTGCGGATCAACGGCGTCATTCGCTATATCAAGGTCACGCCCAAGGGCGGGCCGGTGTATTATCTGGTGCCCGTCAGCGGCAGTTCAGGGATCTACGTGCAGCGCGACAGTCTGGACAGCGGTTTGCGTGTGCCCATGTGGCAGATTTTTTCTTGGTAGCGCGCGACGCAGTTCACTAGAGTCATTTTTGCCGACGTGTGTCGGCCATGGGAGCGTATGTCTGTCTACACCAATGTCACCGCCGAGGAGTTGTCGGCTTGGCTTGAACGCTACAATGTCGGCGCTTTGCGGGTGCAGACACCGATTGCCGCCGGTATCGAAAACACCAATTACTTCGTTACCACCGAATCCGGCGATTATGTGTTGACGCTTTATGAGCGGTTACCTGCGGCCAGCCTGCCGTTTTATCTTGATCTGATGGCGCATCTGGCGCGAGCAGGGCTGCCGGTACCGAAGCCCGAAGCGGATCGCGATGACGGTTATTTCTCGATGCTGAATGGCAAACCGGCGGGGCTGATTGCCCGTGTTGCAGGAGCGCCGCAACTTGTGCCGACGGCAGATCACTGCGCAGTGATTGGCGAAGTGCTGGCGCGGATGCATCTGGCAGTTGCCGATTATCCGCGAACGCTGGCGAACTCGCGCGGACGCGCTTGGCGCGAAAGTGCGGCACAGGCAGTGCGACCGTTTTTATCGGACGCCCAGCGACGGTTACTCGATACCGAGATGACGGCGGTGCGCGATGGCGGCATGGAACAATTACCGTGCGGTGCGATTCACGGCGATCTGTTTCGCGACAACGTGTTGTTCGTCGATCCGGCCGGAACACGTATCGGCGGCATCATCGACTTCGGTTTTGCGGCTACCGATGCCTTCGGCTACGATCTGGCCATTACGGTCAACGACTGGTGCATCGCCGATCCCGCCGTCGGCGACCTTGATCCGCTGCGTACTATGGCGATGCTTTTTGCATATCAAAGCGTTCGCACACCGACAAGCGATGAAAAAAGCCGATGGCCGTTACTGTTGCGCGCCGGCGCGTTGCGTTTCTGGTTATCGCGGCTTTACGATTACCATCTGCCGCGCGAAGGTTCGCTGGTGCATGCCCACGACCCCGCGCATTTTGAACGAATCCTGCGCCAGCGCGCGAACCTGTTGCCCGCCTGGCCGACAC
>JAISPI010000069.1 GCA_031275075.1 Burkholderiales bacterium
GGGTTACCGGCGAAGTGCGTAAGTGGAATAAAGATCACTTGAAAAATTCGAGGGATCACGCGTGCGCCATGCGCCGATGAACACAACTTTCAATTTCTGCCCGCGTGGGAAGCGTTTTCAGGTCATAGCTCGCCTGAAGTGCTAACCAAGAAGCTGCATCGCCGCCAAAGTAGCGCGCAAGACGCTCTGCGGTATCGGCAGTTACGGCGCGCCGCTCTTTAATGATTTCGTGGATGCGCGTGGCGGGTACGCCCAATTCTTGTGCTAGGGCATGAGCGGAAAGTCCGAGCGGCACGAGGAAATCCTCACGCAATATTTCTCCAGGATGGACGGCGCGCATACGGTTAATGGGTCGAGTCATGGTTAATCCTTAGTGGTAATCAACGATTTCAACGGCACTTGGGCCAAGTTCAGTCCATGCGAAACACACGCGCCACTGATCGTTAACGCGGATGCTCCATTGACCCTGCCGGTCACCAGAGAGTTTTTCAAGCCTGTTTCCCGGCGGAGAACGCAGGAATGCCAGCGTTTGCGCCGCATCCAGTTGTGCCAGTTTACGTTCGGCAACGGACAGGATTGGTCGGAAACGCCGCGGACATCGTCCCTCGAACTGTCTTTGCAGGAGAACGATAGAATCATGGCGAACAGGATGTTACGCGAAGCGTAATACGTCAAGCGGAATATTTCCCTTTGGACAATGATGTGGTGGAGGTGGCGGGAGTCGAACCCGCGTCCGAAAGCTCTCTACAGTCGGGACTACATGCTTAGTGTCGTCGTTGTCTCTCGTTCATCCGCCGCCGACGCACAGGCTGCGGGCAAACCAGTCACCTAGATTTAACGCCGTCTTCAAGTGACCCGAAGGGGCGCGATCGCTTTAAAGGTCCTTGCCGCCTCTTGCGAGGCCCGGGTCAAGCGCTACCCGGTGCAAGGTCCGGCGGGGTTAAGCCGCCAGAGCGTAAGTTTCTTCGTTCGCAGTTATTTTGCGATTGCTCGTGTTTTACGAGGTGCAAGCGCCTCGGCATGCCCCGCGCTGTTTCAATACCCCCGTCGAAACCGGTACACCCCCGTATTCGATAGGCCTGCCGTGTTCAGGCAGGTAGCGCGTAGAATCGTATTCTACCACTTGGGCGCGACCGGCGCATATTTATACCTTTGGCGCATGATCCACAAGCCCATCACATGCCCCCAGTGAAATTTTCCATAGATACAGACTTGCCACTGTTGCATAAGGGGAATATCTTTTTTTGTACTTTGCAAACAGCTCCGGCGTAATTTTTCTATGGCGGTGCAACATGCGCAGACCCCGAATAATCGCCATATCGCTCCAGCTCATGATATCCATGCGTTGCATGGAAAAAATCATCAGCATTTCCGCCGTCCATGTGCCGACGCCTTTTATCTGGCTCAACCTTTTGCATACATCGTCGTCGGACATCGTTTGAAGCTGAGCCAAATCCAGGCTTCCGTCCAATATTTGACTTGTGATTTCTTTGATGTATAAAGCTTTTTTAATAGATGTTCCGCATGTTTGTAATTCTTCGGCAGGTATTGAGCTTATGTGTTCGGGGGTTACCGGCTCGAACATGGTTTGAAAACGGGCCCATACGGTTTTATGCGCTTTTGTGGAAATTTGCTGCCCGATAATTGAGTAAATGAGCGCCATGAACATGTCCGGAATGATCTCGCGGCGCACATATCCGATTTCGTCTATTGCTTTGCTTAATGCGGCGTCTTTTGACTTTAGATACGCGGTTTCTTTTTCTCCATATTTAAAATATTTCGCGCTGTTTTTCACTTCTTTTGCCTTTTTGAATCCCTTAGAGCGCCGTTCCACTCGTGGGAACGAACAGTCGGGACATATCGACGTCTTCCAATTCCAGCAATTTTATTTTTGCGCGAACGCCTCCCGCGTAACCTGTCAAGCTGCCATTTGAGCCTACCACCCGATGGCAGGGGATGATGATGGAGATCGGATTGTGCCCGACAGCACCGCCTACTGCCTGGCTTGACATGCTTTTTTTATTCATTTTCACGGCCATTTTTTGGGCAATGTCGCCGTAGGTGATAACTTTGCCGTAGGGTATTTCACATAAGATGCGCCACACTCTTTGACGAAACTCGCTGCCAATAGGCGCTAACGGCAATTCGGAAATATCAGGCTTTTTACTTGCAAAGTATCTGTCCAGCCATTTTTTTGCGGCGGAAAAAACAGGCATATCGTTATTCTTTGCCATTTCTTCCGGGATGGTGCCCCCATGATATTTTTGCCCGTCCAGCCATAAACCGACAAGATGATCGCCGTTACACGCAAGCGTAATCGTGCCGATGGGTGATGGGTAATTTGTTGAGTAATACATTTTGCCTCTTAATGTTCCAAGGTAGCGGTATGTTCACTCGGCGGGTTTTTCCAAGACGGTTTCAACGCCTTGATTGGCGAGCGCGTCGGCGCGTTCGTTACCGGGATGGTCGGCGTGGCCTTTGACCCAATGCCATTCAATCTGGTGGCGAGCGGCTTCGCGGTCGAGGGTCTGCCAGAGTTCGCTGTTTTTGACTGGTTTTTTGCTGGCGGTTTTCCAACCGTTTTTTTTCCAGTTATGAATCCATTGTTCGATGCCGTTTTTGACGTAAACGGAATCGGTGTAAAGCTGTACGGTACAAGGCCGCGTCAACGCAGCAAGTGCCTGAATGACGGCGGTTAGCTCCATCCGGTTGTTGGTGGTGTGCGCTTCGCCGCCGAAAAGTTCTCGTTGAACGTCGCCGAAGACGAGCAGTGCGCCCCAGCCGCCGGGACCGGGGTTGCCTTTGCAGGCGCCGTCGGTGCAAATTTCAACAACACGGGTCATGATCGTTTTTCATATCTTTGTGAAGTTTTGTGTGCAGCAGCCCAGTTTTTGCGGCGGGCATCACGTTGCCACACTGGGGTAATCACACGCATACCGGTTACTTTTTTGACGGCATGCAGAAAATAAATGCCACCGGCGATCGGCCACCAACGATCTCCCGCTTTTTCGATGACACGGCAGCGGGCAAGCCAGTTGGCGCGCGCGAAGGGGGGCGCATAGACATCGAAGCCTCCGCCGATGATATCAAATCCGAGTAGTGCCAGCCAATCTTTGACGCGATAGGCACTCAGGAAACGACCGTTCCAAGGTGGTTGAACGTCTTTGCAAAGACGCCGGCGCGCGCCGAACAGCGAAAAAGGGTTGATGCCGACAATCAACAAACGGCCTTCTGGACGCAACACACGGTGCGCTTCGCGCAGTAATTGATGCGGATCGTCTGTAAATTCGAGCGCGTGCGGCATCGCAATCAGATCGATCACGTCATCAGGCAACGGTAGCGCATGTGGATCGGCGCGAACGCCGGCAGGCGGATTGAAGTCGAGCGTCCAGCGGTGCGGAATGCGCGATTGCGCCAGCAGCGGTTGTTGCGGCAGCCCGATTTGCAGCGCGTAAAAACCGAAGAGGTCGGGAACGGTGCGATCAAACCAGACTTGTTCACGGGTCAGCAGGTATTGCCCAAGCGGCGTTTGCCAGCCGCGTGGCGTTTCCGGCGGTATGGCCGATGGTGCGTCAGTTGACAGGTTTGGCGGCAGCCCCGATGATGTGCTCATGGTAGCGATTATCCCTATCCCGGCTTTCGAGGACAACACTATTTGGTTGATTCACGACAACCATCATGCTGTGGCAGTAGATGTTGGCGATGCGACACCCCTTTTAAAACGGATTGAAACGTTAAATCTGACGCTGTCCGCGGCGCTGTGTACGCACCACCATGCGGATCATGTCGGCGGTAACACGGCGCTGGTGAAGCGTTATCCGGTGCCGATTTACGGGCCGGAAAGCGAGGACATTCCGGCGTGTACCGTGCCGCTGCGCGGAGGTGAAACGCTGCCGCTGCCCGGTCTGGAAATACCCTGCCGTGTGCTGGCGGTACCTGGGCATACGCTGGGGCATCTGGCTTATGTGGTGGAGACGCCGGAGGAAACGGCGCTTTTCTGTGGCGATACGCTGTTTGGCGCGGGTTGTGGGCGCGTTTTCGAGGGGACGATGGCGATGATGTGGCAGTCGTTATCGGCACTGGCGACGTTGCCGGAGACGACGCGTGTTTATTACGGCCACGAGTACACGTTATCGAATTTGCGGTTCGCGCGCGCGGTCGAGCCGGGAAATACGGCGCTGGCAGCGCGTGAAGCGGTGGTGCAGGCGTTGCGTGATGCGGGCAACCCCAGCGCACCGTCAACCTTGGCAGAAGAACGGGCGACCAATCCTTTCCTGCGTGCTGACGTTCCGGCGGTGCAGACGGCGGCGCGAGTCTACAGCGGATTGCCGTGTGTAACAGCGTTAGAAACATTTACTGTATTACGGGCGTGGAAGGATCGTTTTCGTTGATCGTATTCCGGCACGGATAATGCGCAGCTTATTGACGCATCGCGGCGATGGCTCTACTATCCAAGGGTCTTTCGCTGTTAGTATGGCGTCGTTGTGTGGATTGGCTGCTACCCTCCAAGGGCGGTCGTTGTTTTCGGGAGTTATTTTGCGTTATCCGGCCACCTTTTTCCGTTGTTGTTTCGTTGCGCTGGTTGCTGCTGCGCTTTCTTCTTGTGCCTCTTTTCAAAAACCGGAATCCGCCGATGTTGTAAAACAGGTGGAAATGCCGTCCGGCGCTATTCAGCCGGTGCTGCCCGCTGATGACGCTGTGGCGTCTTTGTCGCCGCCGGTATTGTCCAGTGAACCCATGGGGCCGCCGGTGTTCACACCGGAACAGCAAGCCGAACTGGAACAGTTGCCGTCGCCGGAAACCGATTTGTGGGAAGTGATCGTTAGCGGGTACAACGTTCCCGATTTGCAAGGGTCGCTGGTGACCAAGTGGGAGCAGTGGTACAGCAGTCGCCCCGATTACATTGCGCGAATAGTCAATCGCAGTCGTTTGTATCTGTACCACATTGTTCATGAAGTTCAGGCGCGTCAAATGCCGATGGAGATCGCGCTGTTGCCGATGATCGAGAGCGCCTACAACCCGAACGCGCTGTCGAGGAGCCGCGCTTCCGGCATCTGGCAGTTCATTCCGTCCACCGGCAAGAATTACGGACTGAAACAGGACTGGTGGGTCGATGAGCGCCGCGATGTGTTGTCCGCGACCGATTCGGCGCTCGATTACTTACAAAAACTGTACCGCGATTTCAACGATTGGCAACTGGCGTTGGCTGCTTATAACTGCGGGGAAGGTTGCATCTCGCGGGCGTTGGCGAAAAATCGCGCGCAAGGTTTGCCGGAGACGTATGAAGCGTTGAAGATACCGAACGAAACGGTTAATTACGTTCCGAAATTGCAGGCGGTCAAAAACATCATCCGCGATCCTGAAAAATACAACATCGAACTGGCCGATATGCCCGACGCGCCGTACTTCACTGTTGTGAAGACAACGAGGCGGATGGATATCGACATGGCGGTATCGCTTGCCGAAATGTCGAAAGAGGAATTTCTGGCGCTCAATCCGCAGCACAACCGACCGGTGATTGCTGGCGCCGACGAATTTACGTTGTTGTTGCCGTTCGACAAAGCCGAGTTGTTTGCGTCGAAACTGGAACTGGCGGATCAGCCGCTGGTGACTTGGCAAGCGCATCGGCTGCAAAAAGGCGAGACATTCGCGCAGGTGGCAAACAAATTCGGCATGTCGCTTGAAGCATTGCAGGCGATCAACGGATTGGGACGCCGTGCCCAGGCTCGTGAAGGCATGATGCTGCTGGTGCCGGCGCAACAACCATCGCAGACAACCGAAGCGTCGCTTGCCAAAGCGGTGTTCACTACGGTGCCGAGCGGACGAATGTCGCACTACAAGGTCAAACGCGGCGATACGCTGACGCAGATCGCCAGCCGTTACGGTACGACGGTGAATGAATTGATGCGGCTCAACGGTTTGAAGAACGCCAAGACGCTGCGTGTGGGCAAAAATCTTCGCGTGTACGAAGGAGAGATTGTGCGCACAGCGTCATCGGCGCGGACACCGGACATGGCGGATGCGCGCGTCGCGACAACGGCGCAAGCGACATATTACAAAGTGCAAAAAGGCGATACGCTGGGACATATCGCCTCCCGTTATCGGGTCAGCGTTCAAGATTTGATGCGCTGGAACAACTTGGCGAATGCCCAAGCGTTGCGGGCAGGACAAGATTTGCGGGTATCCCATGCGCCGACCCGGGTTGTGGCTCAACAACCGACGACAAAGAACGCAAAAGCGAACGACGGCGAGGGTTACAAAGTACAAAAAGGCGATACCTTGTTTGCTATCGCTTCGCGTTACAGCGTCAGCGTCGACGATTTGATGCGATGGAACAATCTGAAAAAAGCCACGGCGTTGCGAGCCGGACAAACGATCCGGGTTTCCGGCAATAGCGACACCAAAGTGGCAAGATTCGGAAAAAATTGAACGATGGCGGACACGCTTCCCGAAGAATCGTTGTTGCAATTCCCCTGCGATTTTCCGATCAAAGTGATGGGAAAAAACGTCGAAGGGTTTGCGCAGGCCATTGCCGATGTTGTTGTGATGCATGCGCCGGATTTTGATCCGGCAACAATGGAAATGCGCCCCTCCAAAGAAAACCGCTATTTGTCACTGACCGTGACGGTGCGCGCGACGAGCAAAGCGCAACTCGATGCGTTGTATCAAGCACTGACGGCACATCCGATGGTGAGTATGGTGCTTTAACGCTTCTTAATAGAAGCAATTTTTTTGCGTTGTGTTTCTCTGGCTTGTTCAGCCAGAGTATGAAGAGGAAAGAAACGTTTTGTAATTGCACCTTGACCCAAGTGGCGCTCGATCTCCCGGACAACAGAAGGGCGCTTATCCTTTTCGACGTTTGCTCTTTTGTCGTCGCTTTCATTGGCTGCTTGCCATGCGCTGACCTTGCCGATCGCGAATACCGGGTTGCTCGGTATTCGACCGCTTAACCGAATAAAAAGAAAACTGTACCATTTCTTCTTGTCTTTCTGTTGATCGTCGTCTTGCTGGTTTAGTTGGATGTAAAGAGTACCTCCTCGCATGTTCTTTGGAATTAGCCAATCACAAGACGGGTGGTAGGTGATGGGTAATTGAACATCTTGCCAGGCGATATTCCACGACCAACGTGATTGGAAGCGACCATCGAAACGAATACCGCGATCGTCGATCCACAGGCGGTCGTGTCGATGAAAATAGGGCAAAAGGAAGACCGCAAAAAGCCCCAAAAAAAAGATCGAAAATGGCAGGGGTTTTTCTAGAAATCCCATAGAGAGTGTGTTTAATAGCGCGGATAGCTCTACGCCACTCCCCATGAAAACTATGATTATGATAATCGGAACGAGAAGGATAACGAAACCGATCAACAAGGTGGCGGTGGCAAACAAAAGCGATTTGGCAATAGCGTGTGGCAGGCTGCCGCTTTTGATGTGGAATTCCATAGCCGTTCAACCTGCTTCAAGTCAATGCACAACAACCCGGTACAGGATTTTTTTCGTGGCTTCTTGATGGTTTTCCCAAGACCGCCGGTACTCGAAAGCCAGCACTTGTACACCAGGCCGGGCGGCAGTAAACGAAAAAATCTCCGTGCCGCCGACGCCGACGCGCGGCTCCGAACCTTCCGGCGTCGCCGGAACTTCATAGCGCGGACTGGCGTCGAGCAACATGCCACGCATCGGCTCGGTCTGCACCCATTGGTGACCGGTCGAGCGGTTGCTCTGCAAACGAACTTGCAATTGCTGGCCGACTTCAAGTGGGATGTCGGCACCGTTCAGCGCTTCGGTGGCGATGGTGCCATAAGACAGGGACAACGTTTTTTCGGATTCGGCGGATTTTGTGGCGCAACCAACCAAGATAATGACGGCCAGCGCCGCGACGAAAACAGATAGATTCTTCATGGAATGTTCCGAAAAGCGAGAGGAGACCCAAATACCAAGTTTACCCCAGCATCGCGCTGAACGTCATCATTTGCGCAAAATAGCGGCACCGAGAGGGACGTTGAGATGGGAAAGAAGTGTTTGCCATGCCGCCACTTTCTCTGTCAGCGGCATCGTATGCGCCGGACTGGTCGAAGGCAACAGCAGTAACGCGATATGGCGCTCGGCGGCGAGGTGGGTCAATGGGCGTTGCCCAATACGGGTAGCGGTTTGGCCGTTGAAAGCGATGGCTTTGAGTTGCGGCAACTGTTGCAACAGTTCAGTGAGCGGGTTAGGGGTGATGTTTTTGAGATTCTGGTCGAGGCTGCCTTGGCGCTGGGCTTGTCCGACGACGTCCCACAAACCGATACGATAACGCTTGAAAACGCGCAGCCGTTGCGCATAGGAACGGTCGGCGAGATCGGGCTCATCAAGCAAAATGCCGAAGATGCGCCAGAAGTGGTTGCGGGGGTGGGCGTAGTACGCTTGCGCAGCGAGTGAAGCGCGGCCGGGCAGGCTGCCGAGCACGAGAATGCGCGTGTTACGGTAAACAATGGGAGGCAGACTGTGGTGCTGTGCGTTGGCGTTGTCAATCATCACTGTGCACAACAGCAGCTTCGACGAGCGTTGGCCGCAAAACGCGAATGAGATCGGCGGGAGTGATGGCGACGAGAAAACCGCGCTTGCCGCCGTTGATATAAATCATCGGAAGGTCGGCGATGCTGCGTTCCATGTACACTGGCAATGTTTTGCGTGTGCCGAACGGACTGGTGCCACCGACTTGATAACCGCTGTGTTTTTCGGCGACATCAGGGGCGCACGGGAGAATGGTTTTAACGCGCAACCCACGCGCCAGTTGCTTTGTCGAAACCTCGCAGTCGCCGTGCATCAGAACGATCAAAGCTTTTTTGCTATCGTCTTCCATGATCAGGGTTTTGATCACGCTGTGTTCGGAGACGCCGAGTTCGCGGGCGGAAACGGTGGTGCCGCCGTGCGCTTCATAGGTGTAAAGACATGGTGTGAAAGACACGTTCTGGGCGCGTAAAACACGAACGGCGGCGGTAACGGGATAGGTATCTTTGCTCATGAAAAATATCAACGTCCGCGCGGATGGTGTTCGGCATGCAGTTGTTTGAGCCGTTCGCGGGCGACGTGGGTGTAGATGGTTGTGGTGGTAATGTCGGAGTGGCCAAGCAATAATTGTACGACGCGAAGATCGGCGCCGTGATTCAACAAATGGGTCGCGAAAGCGTGGCGCACAACATGCGGTGACAGTGTTTCAGGAGCGATACCGGCACGCAGCGCGTAACGTTTGATTAGCGCCCAGAAAGCCTGACGGGTTAATGGCGTGCGCCGCGTGGTGAGAAAAACACAGTCGTTGCGCAAATTGCCGGCGAGAAGCGGCCGGGTTTCTTCGAGATAGCGTTTCAGCCAATCGACGGCATTTTCACCGAGCGGAACCAGCCGTTCCTTGTTGCCTTTGCCGATGACGCGAACGACGCCGATATCAAGCGCGACTTGCATCAACTTCAAGCCGACCAGTTCGGAAACGCGCAAGCCGGTGGCGTACAGGGTTTCCAGCATCGCGCGGTCGCGCATGCCGAGCGGCGTATCGAGATCGGGCGCGTTGAGCAATGCTTCTACTTGCTCTTCAGAAATGTTTTTCGGCAGGCGCTGGGTTTGTTTCGGTGCGCGAATGCGTAACGTCGGATCGGCGGTGATTTGACCGCGTTCATGCAGCAGCCGATAAAAACGGCGCAGCGCAGAAAGGCGGCGAGCGATGGAAGACGTTTTGGATACAGCGGAAAATTGCTCGGCGAGCCAGTGTTCAATCTCGGCACGTTCGGCGGTCAGCAAGGCATGAGGTGTCTGCTTCGAAAGCCAGACGGAAAAGCGCGACAAATCGGCGCGGTAAGCGTTAAGCGAGGTAGCGGCGAGGCCGTCTTGCAGCCAGACCTGATCGCAAAAAAAATCAATGAGCGCGGCGTCTTCTGCGTTGGGCTTGATGGGAACGGAGCCGGACATAGGTTCAGTCTAAAGCATTAGCCGGAAAAAACGCAAAGAGTGCAAAGATTTTTTGTGTTCTCTGCGTTCTATGCGGTTAAAACGGTTTCTTGCTCACTGGGTAACGCATTTTCGTGTTTCAGCAGCCAGCGTTTGATGGACAGCGGGCCACTGTCTTTGGTATGCATGAAGCCGCCGAGCGAATGTTGGGCGACGACACGGTGGCAGGGAATAACGAGCACGACCGGATTGGCGCCGCAAGCGCCACCAACAGCGCGCGGCGCTGACTTTAACGCTTTTGCCAACGCGCCATAGGTTTGTGTGTTTCCAGCGGGAATGGCTTGCAACGCTTTCCAGACCCGCTGTTGAAACAGTGTGCCGTGCGGCAGTATCGGCACGGTAAAAACGAATTGCGGATCGTCGAGATAGCGATTCAGTTCGTGTATTGCCCGTTCGCTGAGGGCATCTGATGGCGCAGCTTCTTTTTCCTTGAGCGGCAAAAAAGCGATGTCGGTAATGTGGCGGTCGTCGCTGCGGATACCGAGCACGGCAAACGGTGTACGCCATTTGGCCGACCAAGGCTCTTGGGGCATATTGCGTACGGGCTGCTTCATGGTCGCGTTATGCCGACAGTTGAGATAGCGCGGTTTCGAGGCGCACCAGACCTTCGCGGATGTCTTCTTCGGGGATGATCAGCGGTGGCGCCAGACGCACGACATTGGAGCCGGCGGCGAGCAGCAACAGACCGGCTTTCGCTGCTGCGTCAACGACGTCGAGGGCGCGGCCTTGCAACGAATCGCTAAGCTCGCAACCGATCAGCAACCCTTCGCCGCGGATCGTCTTACAAAACGGTTGGCGCTGATGAACGGTTTTTAATCCCGCCATGAACAGTCGATGGCGCGTTCTGACGCCTTTGAAAAAATCGGGCGTGTTGATGGTGTCGAACACGGCTTCGCCAACAGCGCAAGCGAGCGGATTGCCGCCATAGGTGGTGCCATGCACACCAGGTGTGAACACGCGGGCGATTTCGTTGGTGGTGAGCATTGCGCCGAGCGGGAAACCGCCGCCCAGTCCTTTGGCGGACGTCAGAATATCCGGCGTAACGCCTTTGTCCATGTATGAAAACAGCGCGCCGGTACGACCCATGCCGGTTTGCACTTCATCGAGAATCAGCAACGCCTTGTGCCACCAGCACAGATGGCGTGCCATGTGCAGAAATTCTTCCGTAGCTGGAATGATGCCGCCTTCGCCCTGAATCGGTTCGAGAATCATCGCGCAAATGTTATCGCCGTGTTCATCGAACGCAGCCTGCAAGGCAGCCACATCATTGTAAGGTACATGCGTAATGCCTGCCGGTACCGGCCCGAAGCCCGACGAATATTTCGACTGTCCGCCAGCCGTGACAGTGAACAGCGTGCGACCGAGGAAAGCGTTGACCGTCGAAATGATTTGCATCTTTTGCGGCCCGGCGGTGTCGTTCGCGTAACGGCGCGCCAACTTCAACGCGGCTTCGTTGGCTTCGGCGCCGGAATTGCAGAAGAACACGCGTTCGGCAAACGTGTGTTCAACCAAACGCTGTGCCAGACGTAACGCCGGTTCGTTGGTCATCCAATTGGAAACGTGCCAGAGTTTTCTGGATTGCGCTTCCAGCGCCGCCGTTATCGCCGGATGGCAGTGTCCGAGTGCATTGACGGCAACGCCAGCGGCGAAATCGATGTACATCCGGTCTTCCTGATCCCATACGCGCGCGCCGCTGCCGCGCACCGGGATGAACGGCGCCGGCGAAAAACAGGGCACCATGATATCGTCAAAGAGCGCACGGGTGACGGGGGTGGCTGTGCTCATGATTTTTACAGTGCTAAAAAAGTAATAAAAAACTATTGTAGTAGACCTGTGGGCACTTGGGGGCTTTCAGCAACGATAACCGAGCAGCGTCAGGTGATTTTTATCCAAATAACACCAATCTCCGGGGGCGAGGGCAGGCAGGGAGCCATCTTCCAGAGACAACGCGCCAAAACCGGCGCGATGCAACGC
>JAISPI010000071.1 GCA_031275075.1 Burkholderiales bacterium
TCGGAAAATGACGGTTTTTCCGGACAGCTTTTGCAACTGTTTGCGGGCGTTGTCGAAACTGCCGGGTTTGCCGATAGCGACGCCATCGAAATCGGCCACCTGATCGCCGCCGATAATCAACGCATGAGGGGGAGAATCGTTTGCGACCGCTCTTGCTTTGGCTTCGGACAGCCGCAAAACCAATTGTGACGGCGTTTCGCCCGGCAACGGCGTTTCGTCAATCTCGGGCGCGCAAACGCTGAACGGCAGATTGAAGCGTTTCAGCAGCGCCTGTCGGTACGGCGAAGTCGAGGCGAGGATTAAATGAACGGGAGGCGCGGAATTCATGTCGGGCGTTTTGGTTTCAATCAGAAGGCGCGAAAACAATGAGAAGAACGATACCAGATTTAAGGTCAGATAACAGGTATCAGGGATCGGGCATCAGAAAACGGTGTCATTCCGCGCAAAGTCGCAGGACGCGGAATCCGTGCGGTGTTTGGATTCTGCGACTACGCTTCGCTCCGCACAGAATGACGGTGATTTTTCTTTGCGGCTCCGCGCCTCCGCGTGAGATGACTTTCTGGATGGCTTCGCTACGCTCGCAATGACGCCTTTCCCTTTGCGATCTTTGTGTTCTTTGCGGTAAAAAAGGTTTTCCTGATTCCTGATACCGGCATAGACGGCAAGGGCTGTTGGCGGGATAATACCTTTGAAAATTCCGGTTTGAAGTGTTTTGCAAGCGATCCGCAGAAAAATGCGAAAAATCACCCGAATAACGTCGTAAAAATTTCATAACGCTATGCGAAAACTGTTTATTCCGTCGCCCATCATGAACCGGCTTAACCGTTGGATGCCGGGCTTGCCGGAGTTGTTGAGCTACAACCGGAAGCCGCTCAAGCGCGATGTGATTGCCGGATTGTCGGTAGCGGCGGTGTGTTTGCCGGTCAGTATCGCTTATGCGCAATTGGCAGGCTTTAGCCCGGTGGTGGGGCTTTACAGCACGATTTTACCGATGATGGTTTACGCTTTTTTTGGCTCGTCGCGGCAGTTGATTGTCGGCCCCGATGCGGCGACCTGCGCGATGATTGTGGCGACGCTGACGCCGCTGATGGTGGCAGGCAGCGATCCCGATTATTACCACGCGTTGGCGGTGTCGCTGACTTTGTTCACCGGTTTTTTCTGTCTTTTGGCGGGGCGCTTTCGCTTGGGGTTTCTGGCCGATTTATTATCGCGTTCGATTCTGATGGGATTGTTGAATGGTGTGGCGATCACCATCATTGTGGGGCAGTTGGGTAAAGTCTTCGGTGTCAGCGCTCCGGGCAAGAACGTCGTCAGACAATTGATTTCGTTTTTTGAGCAGGTGCAAGGGCTGCATTGGCCGACATTGGCGCTTTCGCTGGCGCTCGTTTTTCTTTATGTGATATTGATGCGTTACTGGCGCAAAGGGCCATCGGCATTGATTGTGGTCGCGGTGGCGATTGTCGCCAGCTTTTCGCTTGATCTGGCGGACAAAGGTGTAGCTGTGATCGGTGCGATTCCTTCGGCGCTACCGCGTTTGCACTGGCCGGCGCTGCCGCCCGAATCTTGGGGGACGATATTGCCGTCGGCAGCGGCGCTGGCTTTCATCAGCTTCAGCAGTGCCACGTTGACCGCGCGCAGTTTTGCAGCCAAAAACGGATACAGCATCGACGATAACAAGGAACTTGTTGCGCTGGGCGCTTCCAACATCGCGTCGGCATTGTCACAGGGATTTGCCATCAGCGGCGCCGATTCGAGAACCGCCGTCAACGATGCGGCGGGTGGCAAAACGCGGATGGTTCAGATTTTCGCGGCGTTGGCGATTCTGTTGGCGTTGTTGGTGTTGACGTCACCACTCGCGTATCTTCCGACGGCGGCGCTTGGCGTTGTTCTGATTGTCAGCGCCATCGGTCTGACCGATTTCAAAACATACGCCAAACTCCGCGAAGCCAGCCGCTCGGAATTTCGGATTGCGTTGGCAACGTTGCTGGCAGTGGTGTTCATTGGTGTGATGCAGGGAATTCTTCTGGCGGTATTGCTGGCATTGACCCGTTTTCTGATGCGGACAGCGCGGCCTTCGGATTGCCGGCTTGGGTTGATCGAAGCGCAGGGCGATTTTTACGAGATCGAGCATTATCCGGAAGCGAAAGAAATTCCGGGTTTGCTGTTCTACCGTTTCGAGGCGTCGTTGATTTTCTTCAACGCCAATTATTTCAAGCAGCGACTTACCAAAATGATCAGGACCTCAAAAACGCCCGTTCGCTGGGTGGTGATCGACGGTCGGACAATCAACAACATCGATTTGACGGGCGCTCTGATGTTGTACGATCTGGCCAAAACATTGGCGGCGCGCGGCGTTGTTCTGGCGTTAACGGGGCGCACCGAGCAGATCATGAAATGGATGGGGATGCAACGGGGCGGCGGAGAATCGTTGCCAGTGCGGTTGTTCCAAAACCGGCGGCTGGCGCTCGAAGCGTATCGCAATATGATCGCGGAGGAAGAAGAAGCAAAAA